>DASTDR010000507.1:0-11855 GCA_035710265.1 Gemmatimonadales bacterium
GGCGACGCTGCAGCTTCCAGCGGATGTGGGTGGCGCTAATTGGCCCGGCGGCTCGATGGATCCGGAGAGCAATTACCTCTACATCCATTCGCATACCGCAGTGTTCGTCAATGGGTTGGTACCTGGCACCGCTCCGCAAACCGATATGGCGTATGTCGCCGGGCAGGCGCGTGCGGGCGGGGCTGGCCAGCGTGGAGGCGCGCCGGCAGCGGGCCGAGCCGCGCAGCGTGGCGCCGGGCCCGGAGTGGCAGCGGGCGGCGATGTACCCGCGGGTGGGCGCGGCGGCGGACGCGGCGGCACCACGGTGCAGGGGCTGCCGCTCATCAAGCCTCCTTACGATCGGATCACCGCATACGACATGAACACCGGCAACATGGTCTGGCAGAAGGCGCACAGCTCGACGCCCGACGACATCAAGAATCATCCGGCGCTCAAGGGTTTGAACCTGCCGCGTCTGGGCCAACCAGGTCGAACGTTCATAGGTGTGCTGACCACGAAGAGTCTGGTCATCGCCGGCGAAGGCGGCGTGCACACGACCGATGCGAGCAGGCGCGTGGCGCTGCTGCGCGCCTACGACAAGCGGACTGGAGACGACGTTGGATCGGTGGAGATGCCGGCGAAGCAGACCGGGTCGCCTATGACTTACCAGATCAACGGCAAGCAGTTCATCGTTCTGGCGGTCAGCGGCAACGACGGCGCGGAACTCCTGGCTTACTCGCTGCCGTGATCGTAGTGTCCGGCTTTAGCCGGAGGAGGATCTATGACGCTGGATCGCAGGGGCTTCGCAAAATCGCTGAGCGGCGTCCTTGGCGCCGCGCTCGCCAGTACGCCACTGCGCGGTTCCGCCCAGGCGCCGCGGTGAAGTGATCGTGCGGATTGCAGCGTTCGCCGTCGTGCTGGCATCACTGGGGATGACGTCTGCTGTTGGCGCGCAGTGGGTGACGCATCGCACGCCCGACATTCCACGGACCGCGGACGGCAAACCCGATCTCGCTGCGCCGACGCCGCGCACTGCGGACGGCAAACCCGACCTTTCGGGAATGTGGATCACGGCGGCTGGCAACCGGGCGCCGTGCGGCCAGGGGCTGGTGGTGTGCGGAATCGAGCTGCCGGTCTCGCGCGAATTCGGCAATATGGGCGCGAGCCTCGCCGGTGGTCTCCCCTACCAACCGTGGGCGGCGGAACTGGTCAAGAAGAACCTCGCCGAGAGCGGCAGAAATGATCCGCACGGACTGTGTCTGCCCGACACATTCGTTCGGTGGTACGGCCTGCCGCATGTCACCAAGTTCGTTCACACGCCGCGGCTCGTCATCGGCCTGCAGGAGTACAACGCCAACTATCGTCAGGTTTTTCTCGACGGGCGGGCCCTGCCCGAAGATCCGAACCCGGCCTGGAACGGATACTCCGTCGGTCGATGGGAAGGCGACTCGCTCGTCGTCGACTCAATCGGTTTCCGTGATGACCTGTGGCTTGACGTTCGAGGCAGCCCGTTGACGAACGCCGGTAAGGTCCGCGAACGGATGACGCGGCCCGATTTCGGTCATCTGAATGTCGAAGTCACCGTCGACGACCCGAAGGCATATACACGGCCATGGACGGTCACGTTATACCAGCAGATCCTGGCTGATACGGAAATCATCGATGAGATCTGTCTCGAGAATGAAAAGTTCATGCGGCGCACCCGGGGAAGTCCATGACCATGCACCGCATCACGGGCATGAACCAAAGATGCCATGCCTAGCCCTGCAATCCTCGCTTCATCGGGAGCAAGCACGATGAACGACCTGTCACGCCGCAATTTTCTGACTGGCGCCGTCGCCGCGCTGGCGACCCTCGCCACGCGCGCACACGCCGCGGTACCGTCTCTGAAAGACGCCTGCAACGGACTCTTCCTGATCGGCACGGCGCTCGACTTCCGCACGCCGATGGAATTCACCAGCGCCGAGCTCGACTTCATCCGGTCGCAGTTCAATGCGATCACGCCCGAGAACTCGATGAAGCCCGGGCCGGTGCACCCGCAGGAGCAGTCGTGGAACTGGACGCAGCCAGACACGCTGGTGCAGTTCGCCCAGGACAACGGCATCAGGGTTTTCGGCCATTGTCTGGTGTGGCACGCGCAGACCAATCCGTGGTTCTTCCAGGATGCGAACCGCGACGTGCTGCTGGCGCGGCTCAGGAATCACATCCACACCCTTGTCGGGCACTTCAAGGGACGGCTATCGAGCTGGGACGTTGTCAACGAGGCGATCAATGACGGCGAACAAGGCACCGGCGAAAACCTGCGCGAGTCGCCGTGGCTGAAGATCGTCGGTGCGGACTTCCTGACGCAGGCATTCAGGTTCGCGCGCGAGGCTGATCCAGCCGTCGCGTTGCTCTACAACGACTACAGCATCGAGAGCGGCGCAAAACATCAAAGCTCGCTGCTGTTGCTGCGCCGACTGGTCGCTGACGGCGCGCCAATTACGGGCGTTGGCATTCAGGGACACTGGAGCCTTCCGGCGCTGACGACGCAGAAATACGAAGAGATCGACCGGGCGATTGAAAACTATCGCGCGCTGAAGCTGCGGGTGTCCATCACGGAGCTTGACGTATCCGTGACAGGCACTGCCGGCGGTCAACTCGGGCGCGGCCAGGCCAACGCCGAGCCGCCGTCCCCGGACGTCCTGGCGGCGCAGGCAGACGCCTACGGGAAGCTGTTCACGATCTTCATGACGCATCGTGCCGCAATCGACCGCGTCACCTTCTGGGGACTCAGCGATCGCCGTTCCTGGCGCAGAACGCGGTATCCGCTCGCATTCGACGCGGACTACCAGCCGAAACCGGCGCTGCAGGCGATTATCGACGCGGTGGCGCAAGCACGGGCGCGCGGTTAGTGGGACCATCCATGTTGAGACGCTCGTGCGTGCTGCTTCTGCTGCTGCTCGGAATGGCGTCCAGCCGGGCCGCCGGACCGACGATCACTATCGACGCGACGGCCCCGGCAGGGAAAGTCAGTCCGCTGCTGTATGGACTGATGACCGAAGAAATCAACCACGCCTATGACGGCGGGTTGTACGCGGAACTGATTCACAATCGGGCGTTTCTCGACAACGCGCAGTCGCCAGTCCGCTGGACGGTCATCCAGGGTGACGGCTCTGCCGCCGCGATCGCACTCGACCGGAACCATCCGCTCAATCAGACGATTCCGCTCAGCCTGCGTGTCGACGTCACACAGGCCGCATCGGGCCGCGGCGCCGGCGTCGCCAACGAAGGCTTCTGGGGCATCCCCGTCAAACCGAGCACACGCTACCGCGCCTCGTTCTACGTCAAGGCGTCTGGCGGATTCGCGGGCCCGATTATCGCTGCGATCGAAAGTTCCGATGGCAAGACGACATACGCGAGCGGGCGGGTGAACGGCGTGACGACGGCGTGGAAGCGTTATGAGCTGACGCTCGAGACAGGCAATGGACCAACGACCGCCGACGCACGTTTCGTGTTGACGGTGAATCGTCCGGGCACCATCTGGCTGAGTCTCGTCTCGCTGTTCCCGCCGACGTTCCGGAGTCAGCCAAACGGCTTCCGGCCCGATCTGTTGCAGATGCTGATCGATCTGCAGCCGAAGTTCCTGCGCTTCCCCGGCGGCAACTACCTCGAGGGCGACACGATTGCCGACCGGTTCCAGTGGAAGAAGACGCTCGGGCCGCTCACGGATCGACCAGGTCACATGGCGCCCTGGACGTACCGATCGTCGGACGGCCTCGGTCTTCACGAGTTTCTGCTCTGGGCCGAGCACATGAACGCAGAGCCGGTGCTTGCTGTGTATGCCGGCTATTCGCTGAAGGGCGAGTACGTGAAGCCGGGGCCGGAGCTGGAGCCGTACATACAGGACGCACTGGACGAGATCGAGTACATCATCGGCCCTGCCGCGTCGACCTGGGGCGCGGTTCGGGCGAAGGCCGGGCACCCCGCGCCATTCAAGATGACCTACGTGGAGGTAGGCAACGAGGACTTCTTCGACAAATCAGGTTCCTACGATCAGCGATTCGTCCAATTCAACAAAGCAATCAAGGCGCGCTATCCCAACCTCAAGATCATCTCGAGCGTCGGATTCGAGCAGCCGGAACCGCGCCGTGTCCGCAGCGTCGTGCCCGACATGGTTGACGAGCACTACTACCGGACGGTCGACACGTTCCTGAAGATGTCGCGGGGGCACTACGAGAAGTACGACCGCAAGGGACCTGAGATCTTTGTCGGCGAGTGGGGCGCCTACGAAACGCCCTTTGAGCCCTGGAACGAACGATCACGGAAGGAAGCGCCGACGCCGAATATGCGCGCCGCCCTGGGTGATGCGGCGTTCATGACGCAGATGGAAAAGAACTCCGACATCGTCGTCATGCACGGCTACGCGCCGCTGCTCGTGAATGTCAGCCCGGGGGCACGCCAGTGGCGCCCGAACCTGATCGGCTACGACGCGCTGCGCGTCTACGGCTCGCCGAGCTACCACGCCTTCAAGATGTTCAGCACCAGCCTCGGGGACGAGATCCTGAAGACGACGACAGCCGACACCGAGGTATTCGTCTCGGTCACACGCGACAGCCGATCGGGCCGTCTGTTCGTGAAACTGGTGAACGCGACGGCTGCCGCGGTGCCCGTGCAGATCGACCTGCCCGGAGCGAAGAGCCTCGTCGGAACTGCGACGGTGCTCACGCTGGCGGCCGATCCGCAGGCGACAAATTCGATTGACGCTCCACAAAACGTCGTGCCCGTCAGCGCGAAGCTGACGGGCGTGAAATCCGGGTTTACGTATACCATCCCCGCGAACGCGATCGTTGTGCTGACGCTTGAGACGCGTTAAGGAATGACTATGCAGAGAATCGTCACGTTCGTTCTAATCGTCACTGTTCTTCCGGCGCGCTTCGTCGTCGTCGGCCGCGCACAAAGCGCGGCGGCGCCTCCCGTCAGCACCGCACGCGCAGCCAACGCGCCACCGCTCGTGCCCGTCAAGTTGAACGCAGACGGCAATTTCCGAATTGCCCCGCCCTGGGTGGTGGATCCGGCGTTCACGGCCAAGCCGGATGTGCCACAGGGACGCGTCATCCGCTTCACGATGAACTCCGCCGAGAGCAAGATCTTTCCAACGGCACCCGCCGGGCGTGGCGGTCGACAAGGGGGCGCCCGCGGCGAACCGGCTCCGCAAGCCCCGACAGAGCCGCCGCAACATCAGACGTTTCAACGCCAGGTGGCCGTCTACGTTCCTGATGGATACGTGCCCAATACCCCAGTTCCCTTCATCGTGGTGCAGGACGGACAGTCGTACGTTCCCGGAGACCCGCCGGCGGCAGCCGATGGCCAGCCGCGCCCGTTCATGCCCGTAATGCTCGACAACCTGATTCACGAGAAGCGCATTCCGCCGATGGTCGCCGTATTCCTCCCGCCTGGTCCTGGCGGGCAGCGCACCATCGAGTACGACACGGTCTCGGATCGGTACACGAACTTCGTCGAATCCGAAGTGCTGCCGCGCATCACACGCGAGTATCAAGTGGCATTCACGACGGATCCCGAGGGGCGGGCTACGTTCGGCGTGAGTTCCGGCGCGGCGGCGGCACTGACGATGGCATGGCTGCACCCGCACCTGTATCGACGGGTGATCAGCTACTCGGGGACGTTCGTGGCGCTTCAGCGCAACGCGACGGCACCGAATGGGGCGTGGGATTTCCACCAGACGTTCATCCCGAATGCCGCCCGCAAGCCGCTGCGCATCTGGTTCCACGTGAGCGAAAACGACATCGGCGCCACGTCGCCCGTTGAACAGATGCGCAACTGGGTGGCGGCGAACAACCGGATGGCCGGCGTGCTGAAGACGAAAGGGTATCCGTACCAGTTCGTGTTTTCAGAAGCGTCCGGCCATGTCGACCGCGCCGTGGTACTGCAGACCATGCCGGAGGCGTTCGAGTGGGCGTGGAAAGGGTATAAGGCGAGTAGTCGTTAGACCGTTATGCGGCCCGGAACGTGAATTTCGTACTCGTTGCGAATCCGCATAACGGTCTAGCCGCGCGGAGCGCGGCAAGAGACACTGGAACTACTCCACAGCTCGCCTGTGTTGAGGCCTTCGGCGCAGGCCCGGGAAAGAAATCCGGCCGATTCTGATGGAAACGACGTAGCCAACGGGATCAACACAGGCGAGTCCTGGGGTTAGTCAAGGGCTTCGCCGGGATAGCAAGGGCGGAGCCCTTGACTAGTTATCCGGACATCGGCCGGAGGTCGTCACCGACGAACACGAGCGCTGATCCGCGCGTGGTCGTCGGTACCGTGCGCTCCGATGCGCCGCGTCGCAGGCGAAGCGGTTGACCGAGAAGCGAGCGCACCTTGACGCGTTCGAGTCTGCCGCTCGTCCACGACAGATCGATCTCGAAGCCGCCGCGCGCTCTCAGCCCGGTGACGCTCCCTGTTGGCCATGCGGACGGGAGCGCCGGCAGCAGACGGATCTCGCCGGCGTCCTCTTGCACCAGCATCTCCGCCATTGCAGACGTGCCTCCGAAGTTGCCGTCGATCTGGAACGGTGGGTGCGCGTCGAACATGTTGGGATATGTACGCTCTGGACTGAGCAGGAACTTCAGGATCTCGTAGGCGCGATCGCCATCACCCAATCGCGCCCACAGATTGATCCGCCATGCCGTCGCCCAGCCGGTGGCCTGATCGCCGCGAAGCTCGAGCGAGCGCCGAGCCGCGGCGGCGAGCTCCGGCGTGCGGCGGATGTCGATGTCGTGCCCCGGAAACAGGCCGAAGAGATGCGACACGTGGCGGTGATCCCGCTCCGGCGCCTGCATGTCCCAGTCCTCGAGCCACTCCTGGAGTTGACCGGCGCTGCCAGTTTGATTGGGCGCGAGCCGCGCGCGGGTGGCAATCCACTTCTCCTGAAGATCGCGATCGAGGCTGAGCACGCGGGCCGCATTTGTCGCACTGGTGAACAGATCGCGGAGGATCTGCTGATCCATCGTCGGGCCCATCACCAGCGACGTGCCGAACGGATGCGGGTTCTCGGGCGACAGCGAGGGAGAAGTGACCAGCCATCGCCGCGACGGATCCTCCACGAGCGTATCGAGGAAGAACTGCGCCGCGCCTTTCAGCAGTGGATAGATCGTGCGGAGGTAGGCGCGATCGCCCGTGTATTCGTAGCGGCCCCATAGTGCCAGGGTGAGCCATGCGCCGCCCGTGGGCCACATGCCCCATTGCGGGCCATCGATAGGCGCGGTTGCGCGCCAGAGATCCGTGTTGTGATGTGCGACCCAGCCGCCAGCGCCGTACATCGCGCGCGCGGTCCGTGCGCCCGTTACGGCCAGGTCCGACACCATCGCCGTCAGCGGATCCATCGTCTCGGCCAGATTGGTCGAGAGCGCCGGCCAGTAATTCATCTGCGTGTTGATGTTGATCGTGTATTTGCTGCCCCAGGGCGGCGACATGCTGTCGTTCCAGATTCCCTGCAGGTTCGCCGGTTGTGAACCCGTGCGGGAGCTGGCGATGAGGAGATAGCGTCCGTACTGGAAGTACAGCGCCGACAGGCCGGGGTCGCCACCAGCCGCAAACCCACGCACACGCTCGTCGGTGGGTGCAGTGACCGAAGTCCCGACATGAAGCGACACGCGATTGAACAGCTGCTGATAATCGCGGACGTGCGCGTCGCGCAGCGCGGCGACGGTCCTACTCGACGCTGAAGCGAACGCCGCTGCCACACGCGCCGCAGGATCTGCGCTGACGTCGTCGTAGTTCCTGTAGCTTGTAGCAGCGGCGATGAGCAGCGTGACCGCATCCGCGCCGCGGACGACGACCGCACCGCCGGAACTGGTGCGCATGCCTCCGGTCGCGATGACGCGGACGCGCGCCTCGAACCGAAGCGCTCCGGTCATTGGCCGTCCATCGGCCGTGGTGCCGCGACCATCACCATTGACGCCTCGCATCACCAGATCGCCATCGATGGCATCGATGGACGCGCGTTGCGGTGTCTGCAAGCGCGCCTCGAAAGAGATCTGTCCGGGACGGTTCGCCGTCAGCCGGACGACGATGACCTGGCCGGGCCTGCTGGCGAACACCTCGCGCTCGAACGCGACGCCGCTCGACGTGTAAGACACGTGTGCCGTCGCCGTGGCAAGGTCGAGGTCGCGGCGATAGTTTTCAGCGGCTGCAACCTGCGGAAAGGTGAGCGTGAGATCGCCGAGGGTCTGATAGGGCATCTGCGCGAGCGGCTTCGCCATCACTTTCGCGCTCACGAGGCTCGCCGCTTCGCCATATTGGCCGGCGGCGAGGAGGCGCCTGACCTCTGGAAGCGCCTCTCGAGCCTCAGGGTTTACTGGATCGTACGGCCGCCCTGCCCACAACGTGTCTTCGTTGAGCTGCAGCCGTTCGTGCACGACGCCACCGAACACCATCGCGCCCAGCCGACCGTTGCCCACGGGCAGCGCGCGCACCCATTCCTGGTTCGCGCCCTGTCCGGTCGAACGAGTCTGATCCAGTGGATGGTCTGATGCCGGCTCGCGATACCACAGACTGAGTTGCGGCGCTGGCGGTGGTGCGGCTCCCGTCAGCCGTACCGGCGGCTGTTGTGCGGAGAGGAGCAAGACAAGGGTGCATACGCCTGCGAGTATGGCGGCTACTCGACCGACAAGGCTCCTCACGGCCGTGGCGCCAGCACCGCCCTGAATCCGAGGCGATTGGTCCCCGTGCTGACCTCGCCCTTGCCACGCGTGCCCACCATGTATCGCGAGCAGTGTGGTGTGCGGAACTGCGGGGCGGCTCATGCAACAACCTCGAGTCGAAGACGTCGAGTATATGACGCGGAGGCGTCGCGCGAGGCGGCGAGGTAGACTTCCGCTACGAGTTCAGGAGGACCGATGGTGACCACGCGCATTCAGCGAGTCCGGCTATCGATGCTCGTCGTCACGGCCGGGATCGTAGGCGTCGCTGTGCTGGGCGCGTTACGCGCGACGGCTGCGGCTCAAACCGATGCGCGACCCAACGTCGTCGTCGTTCTCGTGGACGACATGGGATGGTCCGACATCGGCCCGTACGGCAGCGAGATTCCCACGCCAAATCTCGACGCGCTGGCCGCGCGCGGCGCGCGCTTTACGCAGTTCTACAGCACGCCGCGATGCTCGCCGACGCGCGCCAGTCTTCTGACCGGCGTCTACCCGCACCAGGCGGGAATGGGCCATCTCGAAGACGTCATTCGGCGCGGCTCGATCGGCACGACCGGCCGGCTCAACGATCGGTCCGTCACCATCACTGAAGTGTTGCGCGAGGCGGGCTACTTCACGGCCATGTCGGGCAAGTGGCATCTCGGCCAGGACAATGGGTCGCCGCCCTGGCAGCGCGGATTCGATCGTGTGCTCAGCCTGCGACAGGGAGGCATGTACTTTCCCAACCAGAACTATCAGGGCGGCGACGACACGCTCACCCGCCGCGCACGCGAGCCGCTGTGGGTCGACGGCACACCGATGCCGCGCGATTCGGCGATGTTCGGCCAGAACTGGTACGCCACGTACCTGTTTACAGACTTCGGGCTGAAGTTCATCGACGAAGCGCGGAAGGCGAGCAAGCCGTTCTTCCTCTACCTGCCGTTCAACGCGCCGCACTTCCCGCTGATGGCGCCGGCGGAGCTCATCGCCAAGCATCGCGGCAAGTACGGAGGCGGCTGGGATCGGCTCCGGGAGGCGCGATATCGTCGTCAGATCACGCTCGGCATGATCGACGCGCGGTGGCCGCTGAGCACTCGCCAGGCCGAATCGCCTGCGTGGGAATCACTCTCCGACGAAGCAAAGGATCGCTTCGATCATCTGATGGCCGTCTATGCTGCGATGATCGAAGCGATCGATACGAGCATAGGGACGCTGGTCAAGGGGCTGCAGGCCCGCGGTGCCCTCGACAACACGATGATCCTGTTCCTGTCCGACAACGGCGCCAACGCCGAGTCTGGTCCCGATGGTCGCTTCGACGGTGATCCACCTGGTGGACCGAACTCGAACCTGTACCTCGGCATGAACTGGGCGACGCTCAGCAGCACTCCGTTCCGACGGTTCAAACATTTCACACATGAAGGAGGCATCGCAGCGCCGCTGATCGTCCACTGGCCGCGCGGGATCGCCGCCAACCGCCGCAACGCGATCGTCGCGCATCCGGCGCATCTGATCGACGTAATGCCGACCATCCTCGACGTCACGGGCGTGACCTACCCGCGGGAGTACAAAGGGAAGGCCATTCAGCCGATGGAGGGAGTCAGCCTGCGACCCGCGCTTGGCGGTCGCGCCCTCAATCGAACCCAGCCGCTCTTCTGGGAGCACGAAGGCAACCGCGCGGTGCGATCGGGAAACTGGAAGCTGGTGTCCGTCTTCCCGAACGACTGGGAGCTCTACGACATGGTTGCGGACCGGGTCGAGCGCAACGATCTCGCGGTCAGCCACCCCGATGTGGTCAAGACCCTGGCCGCAGAATGGGAAGCATGGGCCCGGCGAGCCAACGTAGACGCGTGGACCGGTCCGCGGCGGCTGCCGTGGGGTGACGATGCCCGGCCGGCGGCACCTCCAGCAAAGTAGACAGAGCATGCGATAGCTCTCCTGCAAGTAGACTCGGCCGTATGCGCGGACGTTCATCCCGACGCTATCAAACTTCCGGCAAGACTCCGCGCTGCGGGCTTTGGAGAGTAGTCATTCCGTAGAATCGACTGACCAAGGACTGCTTATGCGAACTGGCACGATACCGACGGTTGCTGCCCCGGCTATCAGGTTCTTTCCGGTCAGCATTTGGAAGGACGTGCAGCATGGTAACGCAGTCCGATTTGACTCAATTTGGCGCGCGCAGGGAATCAGCAGGACGCGTACAATCCGTGGGCTGGAGGGCTAATCCGGGATATGCGCAGGATCCTTGTCGCGGGGTGTCTCGTCGCCATGATGCCGCTGCGCACGGCGAGTGCGGCCGATGAGCGCCTGGCGCAGGCGGCGGCACAAGCCGACGTCAAGCTCGTTCGCCAGTTGCTCGCGGAACGTGTCGACGTCAACGCCGCCGACGGCAACGGCACGAGCCCGTTGCACTGGGCAGTCTGGGCGGATGATCCCGCCACCGTTGACGAGCTCGTCCGTGCCGGTGCGTCCGTCAATGCGGTAAACGCGTTCGGCGTCACGCCGATCTACACGGCAGCCGAACGCGGCAACGCGCCGATTATCCGTCGCCTGCTCGAGCGCGGCGCGAACGCGAATTTCAGCGACCGCAGCGGCGACACCGTCCTGATGGCCGCCGTTCGCTCGGGCAGCCTCGATGCCGTCTCGGCGCTGGTCGACGCCGGCGCCAATGTCAACGCAGCGGACACACAACTTGGCTACACGGTCCTGATGTCGGCCGTGCGCTCCGACAGCGCCCAGATTGTGAAACTGCTGCTCACCCATGGGGCGTCGCTCGAGGCACGGACCCGCGTCGGAGCCAAGCCCGCTGTGCGTCCGCCCGGCGCCGGCGGTGGATCGCATGGCGTCGGCATCGTACGCAGCGGCGTGCCGCCACAGGGCGAACAGCTGCCAACGCCCGGCGGAATGACGCCGCTCTTGTACGCCGCGCGCGACGGTTCGCTCGATGCCGCGCGCGTACTCCTCGAAGCTGGCGCCAGTCTGAACGTCGCGGACCCCAACGGCATGACGCCGCTGCTGATGGCGATCACCAACGGGAAGATTGACGTGGCGCAACTGCTCGTCGACACGGGCGCGGACGTGCGCGCGGCTGACTGGTACGGCCGCACACCGCTCTGGGCGGCTGTGGAAATCCGGAACCTCGACGTGCGCAGCGGCGCCACCGACAACGGCATCGACCGCGACGCCGCGATGCGGCTGATCGCCTCGATC
>DASTDR010000508.1:0-3729 GCA_035710265.1 Gemmatimonadales bacterium
GTACGCGTACTGTCGAACGGCACGTTGTCATCGGGCCGCTGGTAGTAATGCGTCGCGTTGCGCTGCGTCCGAGCGATCACCGCCGGCGTTCCGCCGACGGTACTGAGATCGAATGAGCCTTTGAGCTCGTACATGCCCTTCTTGAAGCGGTGCCGGAAATCGACGGCGCCGACGTAGGCGTGGCTGTGAAACGCATCCTGCGTGGCCGCGTCCATATTGCGGTTGACGGCGGTCGCCATGAAGCCAAAGCCGCTTTGGCCATTGCGGAAGTCCTGCGTCACACGCACCGCCGCGTAATTCGTGAGCGGCTCGACCGTGATGCCGGTTTCCTCGACACGTTTGGTCAAGCCTTCCAGCGCTCCGATCGTCAGGCCACTGGGCAGCCGGCCAGTGATCTTGGCGGCGGTGATGATGCGGGCGGGATCGTGGCCGATGCGCCGCGAATAGAACAACCCTTCGCCGCTGCAGTTCACGATGTTGCAGTTCACGTCGAAACTGAAGATGCCCGTCCCTTCGACAAAAAACGGACGCCGTTCCTGATAAAAGGTCTCGAAGGCCGTCAGGTTCACCACGGATGGGTCGGCCTCGACCTGGCCGAAATCGGGATTCACCGTCGCGTCGATGGTGATGTTCGACGTCACACCGTACTTGATGTCGCCGCCCGCGGAGTACTGCTGCTCGTGCTCGAAATTCGGCTGCGGGACGTTCTTGGTGAGCGCGTAGGGGGTCAACTCGAGGCGTGTGGGGGCGGCCAATCCTTCGAGGCCGTGGAGCTCGCCCAGCTGCGAAATGACGCCTCCCCGCGACCTGTTGAACACCGGCCAGCTCACGCGCTCCCCGGCGTGCCGGTCGATGTCGCGCCAGATCCCAAAGCCGAACGTGTTCGACGAGCGGTGGGGGTAGCGCAGCTGCGACAAAGGAACGCGAAACTCCGCGGTCCATCCGAGCGAGTCGACCTGGGTGGCCACGTCCCAGACGGCATCCCATGCGTCGTCTTCAAACTCGCCATCGCTGTACATCGCGTAGTCGCGCTTCACGCCGCCCGGGTTGACGGCGAACTCGAAACCGGTCCGGCGGTCGTGGTAGGAATCGACCAGGAGCTTGATCTGATCACAACAGACCCGCTCATCACGGCGCGCGAGAAGCTTTTTGATGCTGTCGGGAGCCGGATCAAACGCGCGCACGAACACATACAGATTGTGATCGTCGTACGCGACCTTCGCCTCCGTGGCGAGCGTCGGATCCGCGTCTTCCCCCGGCTGGAACTGCCGGAACCCGCCGATCGGGGCGGCGAGGCCCCAGACCTCATCGTCGTCCCGACCGTCGATGACCGGCGTGCGCACCGCTCGCTGCGCGGTGGCGACCGCGGCGAGCGTGGGAGCCGCCGATCGGCCGCTCCCTCCCGGTCCCGCTGTCTGGACAACGGCAAGAACAACGGCAGCAAACGGCGTCATGAAGTCATCCAAGAGGAGTGGCTATTGCTTGGATGTTACGATTCGACAAAAGGTTGGTTTCGTGGTACGTTCCCGGGCCTCCAATCACCAGGCTCTCAATGAAACGGATGATGCGTGCCGCGCTCCTCACGATCGCGTGCGGAGTTCCGGGGGTTACTGCGGCGCAAGCGCAGGGTCAGCGTTTGCCTACCTCGCAGCCGTCGCTCATCACCATCATTCGTGAGGACCCCACGACCCGGGCGAGCATCACCGCCCGCCAGCCGTGACAAGCAGGCTCTGGGCTGATCGTCGACGGGGAGTCGACCGCCGCACGGAGCAGCGCCGGCGCACGCTCACCCTCGTCGAAGACGAGCGGCGTCAGGTGGTGGACCGGCGCAACGGTGTCGAACGGCGCAGCACGCTCGACCGGAGAGGCCGGCCAGCCCGGCCCATGAGCGTAGAGCGTCCCGTCGAGCACGTCCGCAACGCGCTGCAATTGCTGCGGGAGGTCGCGCTGGTTGGGGAATTATCGCCGGGGCCGAGCGATGACCTGGGCGCCGCCATCGAGCGACTCTACCGCGCCGTAGCGCTCCTCGAGGGCAATCCGAAGAGACTTTAGCCTACTTCTTATTGAACAAGGCCAGGTACTGGCCGTATCCTTCCGCCTCGAGCCGATTCACCGGCACGAATCGCAACGACGCGGAGTTGATGCAGTAGCGCAGGCCCGTTGGCTGGGGCCCGTCATCGAACAAGTGACCCAGGTGCGAATCGGCGTGCGTGGACCGAACCTCGGTGCGCTCCATGAACAGCGAGCGATCGCTCTTTTCCTTGACGTTCGTCGGCTCGAGCGGCCGGGTGAAGCTGGGCCACCCGGTGCGCGAATCGTACTTGTCGGTCGAGCTGAACAGCGGCTCACCCGACACGACGTCCACGTAAATCCCGTCGTCGTGATGGTCCCAGAACGCATTCTGGAACGGGCGCTCAGTCGCATCGTGCTGTGTCACCTCATACTGCAACGGCGTCAACGTCCGCCGTAGCTCGGCGTCGGTCGGCTTTGGCTTCACTGTGTACGTCCCCCGTGTGCCGTTTCCCGTCTCCCGCACGCTCACCTTCCCCGTTCCCGCGTCGTCTCCCCAAATGGCCTGGAGCCGGCGGTCGCGGCCACAACCTGTGCGGTACCTGCCGTAGTGTTCGGGATTCTGCTTCGCGTAATCCTGGTGATACGCCTCGGCCGCGTAGAACGCGCCGGCCGTCAGGATCTGCGTCGCCACATCGCGCTTGAACCGGTCGATGATCTGCTGGCGCGACACGCTCGCGGCCCGGCGCTGCTCGTTGCCGCGCACGAACACGGCCGTGTGGTAACTCGGTCCGGTGTCACACGCCTGGCCATCGGCCTGGAACGGATCGATGTTGTGCCAGAACGTCCACAGCAGCGTCTCGTAGCTCACCTTGGCGGGATCGTAAATCACCTGCACCGCCTCGAGGTGGCCCGTATTCCCCTGCACGACTTGCATGTACGTCGGGGTCTTGACTGTGCCGCCCATGAACCCGGAGGTCGCGGAAATCACCCCGGGGGTTTCATCGAACGCCTTCTCGACTGTCCAAAAGCAACCGCCGGCGAATGTGGCCGTATCGGGCGGGGCAACAGCGCCGCCGAGCACGACCAGAAGGAGGGCGAGGTTCATAGGTGTAAAGCTAACGGGCCGGGGATCTAGCGGGTTCCAGACCGGCACGTGAGAATTTGGTGGACTTTATCCTAGGAGTCCCGATGCCTCGTGTCTCCCTGGTTCTTGCGCTCCTGGCGTTCATCTTGAGTGCATCCATCGCCCAGGCGCAGATCCCCAACCTCCGCCGCAAGGCGAAAGACGCCGGCCAACGTGCCGTCACGGGCCAGCCATCCCAGCAGAAGCCTCCGCCCAAGTTCGACAACACCATCATCGAGCTGAATCCGCAGGTCGTTTCGCGGCTGATCACGGGTCTCGAAGCCCGCAGCACCTCGCGGGGCGCGGGCGGCCAGACCGCGGCGCAATTGCGACAGCGCTCGTTCGCGGCCGCTGAAGAAGCCACGAATCTCAACAGTCAGCACAGCGACGACCGGGCAAAGTGGACGGATGCGAACAGCAACGCTCAGAACTGCGTGGGCGAAGAGCTCAGCAAGGCTGAGCAGCGGCACTCGGAGGAAATGCAGCAGCGGATGATGGGCATGACGGGTCCGATCACCCCCGAGAAGCAAAAGTTCATGCAGGAGTACGGCGCGGCCGCGACGGAGCTCCAGCAGGCGTCGTTGGCCAACGAC
>DASTDR010000509.1:0-7202 GCA_035710265.1 Gemmatimonadales bacterium
CGATCTCGGAGATCTCGTCCTCCGTGACGATGAAGGGCGGGCCGACGAGCACGAGATCGCCGCCCTCGCGGTCCGGCTGGCCGCCGTGCGGCCAGACCACGAGGCCCGCCTCCTGCGCCGTCTCGCCGAGCGTCTCCGCCAGGCGCAGGCTGCGCGCGAAGGGCCGGCGCGAGGCCTTGTCCTCGACGAACTCGATGCCGGCCAGCAGCCCGCGGCCGCGCACGTCGCCGACATGCGGCAGCTCCGCGAGTTTGCCGAGCCGCTGATGCAGCACGCGTCCCATGCGC
The DNA here is from genome assembly GCA_035710265.1 of Gemmatimonadales bacterium. Taxonomy (GTDB): domain Bacteria; phylum Gemmatimonadota; class Gemmatimonadetes; order Gemmatimonadales; family GWC2-71-9; genus 20CM-2-65-7. The sequence goes on from DASTDR010000509.1 coordinate 288, forward strand.
GCGCACCGCTCGATCATGGAGTGCTTCTTGAGGTAGCGCATCGTCGCCACACCCGCGGCGCACGCGACGGGGTGATGGGAGAACGTCTGCGCGTGCATGAAATTCCCCGACCCCTGGGCAATCGCGTCGACGATGCGATTGGGCGCGGCGATTCCTGAGAGCGCCGCGTAGCCGCCCGAGATGCCCTTGCCGAACGTCATGATGTCGGGTGCCACGCGATAGGGCTCCATCGCCCACCACGTGCCCGTGCGGCCCACGCCGACGAGCACTTCGTCCGCTACCAGCAAGACGTTGTGCCGATCGCAGATCTCGCGCACCCGCCGGAAGTACTCGGGGCGCGGCGTCGAGCCGCCGGTGGACGAGCCGCCGACCGGCTCGGCGATGAACGCGGCGACCTGATCGGCACCGAGACGCGTGATCGCTTCCTCGAGCACGTTCCCGCTGCACACGGGGCAGCTCGCGCCTTTGCCACCGCACTCGCAGCGGTAGGGATACGACGCGGGGATCCGATGCACGTCGACCAGCCAGGGTCGGAACATCGCCTTGTACGCTTCGCGTGCCGAGGCCGAGAGGGCGAGCAACGTGCTGCCGTGATAGCCCGGGGCGAGCGCGATCACCCGGCTCTTGGATGGCTTGCCGCGCTCGATCCAGTACTGCCGTGCCAGCTTCAGTGCCGCTTCGACCGCCTCCGAGCCACTGCACAGGAAGTACAGCTTCGAGAGATCGCCGGGCAGCGTCTCTTCCATTTCCTGGGCCAACTCTTCGACCGGGCCGTGCGTGAACATCGTGCCCGAGAGGTAGCCAAACTCCCGGGCCTGCTCGGCCATCGCGTCCGCAATCTCCGGATTGGAGTGGCCGAGGTTCGCGACGTACGCGCCCCCGACGGCGTCGAGGTACCGCTTGCCGCGTTCATCGATCAGCCAACATCCCTCCCCGCGCACGATGCGCGGGAAGGGATGATTGAGCTTGCGATAGAAGACGCTCACTCGCCGCCTTGGCCGCGCGACCAGGGGGGCGTAACCCCGTTCGAGCGCGCATAGGCGATCAGCTGACCCAGGTGCTCGTGCGCGTGGGTGACCGTGGTGAGGTAGACGTTGCGATAGGTGGTCTGCATCCCGAACATCGTGGTCGGCTTGTCGAGATCCGCGTCACTGGCGCCGCGAATCGCCGCCCGCACGTGGTCGAACGAGCGCTTCATCTGGGCGATTGCCGTGGCGCGATCAGCCGCGTTCTCTCCCTGCGGCGCATCGGCCGGCGCTTTCACGCCGGCAAAGGTCGGGAGGAAGTAGTTGCCGCCCGTGACATGCATGACGACTTCGCCCACCGAGCGGACGCCCTGCGCGGGCCGCCACGCCAGCTTGTCTTCGGGGATGGCGCCGGCGAGCTGCTCGAGCTTGCTCGCGGCGTCGTCGAGCTGCGCCAGCATGTCGGCACGCACGCCTTTCGGCGCTCCCGTCGCCTGCCCTGCGGCGACGGATGCCAGACCGACCAGGCCTGCTGCGAATAGTGCTATGGCCTTCATGAACGCTCCCGGTTTGAGGTAGGACCGGGAATATGCCGCCGTTTTCGCGAGACCGCTTGTCAGGGCAAAGGCGCCGTTACGCGTGCCGTAAGCCCCTTTCTTCCGCTCATGTTGAAAGCCGCAACACTCACGGTGCCGCGAAATGGAATCGGCCCGCTGACGACGGGACTGCGCGTGGTGGGATCACTGCCGTCGGTCGTGTACCGCATGGTGAACCCGGGGATCTCGAGCGTGCTGTACACCATCCCACCCTGAACCTTGAGTCCGGGCGTCGGAATCCGATAATTGAGTCCCGGCATTTCGCGCTCGAGCCGGGGCAGCTCGCGCTTGCCCACCACATTCACGAACTGCGACCACGACTCGCCAAACAGCGAATCCGACTTCGCGGTGTTCTTTTCGCGGGACCAGTCGGGCTCCGCCGCCCAGGCGCGCTCGGCGAGACCAAACAGCTTGGGGACGAGCATGTAGTCGAGCCGGCCCTCACCCCCGATCGTTTCCGACCAGAGGTTGCCCTGAATGCCGATGATGTGCGTGCGACCGTAATCGGTGAGCCGCTCTTTGCCGGCGAACACGGCAGGATTGAGCGGATTGCCGGCGCGGTCGATGCGCGCGTTGCGGTAGTAATCGAAGGGAATGAACTCGAACGGCTTGCGCAGATCGATGTAGCCGCCCCAATCGAGCCCACGCTCGTCGGTGTTCGAGTTCCACGCGAGATCGAAATAGAAGTTCGTCACGGGGCTGAGCACCACGTCATAGCCGCCGTTCGCCAGCCGGTAGGCGAGATCCTCGGCGCCCCAGCCGGGAACGTTGTTCCACACGTACGCACGCCAGCCTCGCTCGGCGAAACCGGGATTGACGATCTGGATCGGCCGTCCATCGCGCCGAGTTTTGCGAATGGCGATCTCTTCCCATCCCGAGGGGACGAGACCGTGGGCCTTGAGAATCTCCGCGATACGGCCGTAGAAGACGTACCAGAGATCGTCCACGCTGGCGAGTCCCTGCTTCTGCATCAGGGACTGCACGGCAGGTGACCCGACCCATACGCCGTTCGGGACTTCGTCGCCGCCCATGTGAATGTTCTTCAGCGGTGCGCCGGCGTCGCGATGCATCGCGACGAGCTCGCTGACCACTTTCTCGATGAAGCGATAGGTCGACTCGAGCGCGGGATCCATCACGTTGTCGGGATAGCCTTGGACCGAGACGTACTTGGAACGATCGGCCGGATCGGTGAGTCGATACTGCTGGTTGCCCGCCATCGCCTTGATGGCCGCGCGCGCGTGTCCCGGCATCTCGATCTCCGGAATCACCTCGATGTGTCGCGCCGCCGCGTAGCGCACGATTTCGATGTAATCGGCACGCGAGAAGACTCCGCTGCCCCAGCTTTGGCCGGCCTGCCCGCCCGACCCCCACGCCGGGGGCAGGAATTCCTTCGAGTCGACGGTGTGGCCGCGGCGCGCGCCAATCGTCGTCAGCTCGGGCAGGCCGGGGATCTCGACGCGCCAGCCTTCGTCATCGGTGAGATGCATGTGGAACACGTTCAGCTTGTAGCGGGCCAGCAGGTCGATGGTGCGCAGCACCGATTCTTTCGGCTGGAAGTTGCGCGCCACATCGAGCATGAAGCCGCGGTAGCCGAAGCGCGGCGCGTCGACGACCCGGATCGCCGGGAGCGCGAGCGTGCCTCCCTGGGGTGAGGTCGGGAGCAGCCCGCGCAACGTTTGGAGACCGTAGAACACACCGGCGGGTGATGCGCCGGCGATTCGGATCCCGCTCGTTGGATCGATGACCAGCTCGTACGCTTCGCGGGACGACTGTCCCGGCACCATGCCGACTTCGAGTTTCAACGTCGGACCAGCAGCCGCACCGGCCCGCAAGTAGGGGCGCAAGTACTCGGCGGCGAACGCGGCTTCGTTGGCGAGCGCAGCCGCTGCGCTGATCTGCGGTAGCGCGGTGAACCGCAGCGTGCCCGTTCCTTTTACTACTTGCAGCGGCGTCGGGAATACCGGCGGCAACTGGCTGACCGGGATGTCGCGGGCCGCGGAGTCGCGCGTGAATTGCATCGCGGGCGTTACGACACGCTGCGAGCGTTGGAACGGGGCGGCCACATAGTCGGTCAGCGGAACGCTGGCGTCTTTCGCGCTGTCGAAGACGATGTACGGTCCCACGGGCACGAAGCTGCGGTTGAGCAGCGGACCGGTGCGGTACGGAATCCGAATCGTGGAGCCGGCCGCGAGTCCTCCGAACCCCGCCGCGGGGACGATCCGGTGCAGGTCGCCGATCACATCTTCGATCTTGAACCCGGGTCCGACCGTGCCCGAGTCGGCGGAGTGGAGCGCGCTGAAGTAGATGGCCCAGCCGGTCGGCGGCAGCGGTTTCGTGTCGCGGTTCGTGAGAATGAAGGCCGCGTTGGTGTCGCCGGTCAGCTCCCAGCGGAGCTGGAGAGCGGTTTGGGCGGCGGCGGTCCGGGCGGTGAGAGCCAGGGCGAGCGTGGCAAGGAGTCGGTAGCGCATACCTGAGATTTATCATCCCACGGGAAAAGGGGCGAGCATCTACGCTCGCCCCTCATTACTTTTCGTCTCGCTGGAGCGTGCTGGCCCCTCGTCCAATGGCAGGACAGCGGACTTTGGATCCGTTAATCTAGGTTCGAATCCTAGGGGGCCAACTTCCGTCCCGTCTCATCAGCGCGTAAGCATGATCCGCATGTCGCGACTGCTGGAGATCTGTCCAAAGCTCCCGTCGCCGATGGCGAATCCCACGACACTCCCTGCCGCGCTCGCCGACTGATTGTCCGATTGACCGACCTGCTGCTGGGTGAAGCCGGGCTGAACCATCCGGCTGGTGCCATTGAACTGCTGCGAGAACAGACCGTTGGGCGTCCATTCAATCTCAATGACGCCCGGTGAACCTACAAAGGTGAAGAAATTTGGATTGTTCGTTGTGTTGGTGCTGACGCTGTAACTCTGCCCGTTGGTTGTGAAATCGCTGTTCGGAATCAAGCCAAAACCGCTGGCGATTGTGGTGCAGAACTGCGAACACTCGACGACATTGTAACTCACGAACGTCTGCTGCTCGCCGCGATCTCCACCTCGTGACACGTCTGCGGAGCCGAACTGGAACGTCGTCCCGCCGCCACCACCCCCGGTGTCACTGGCAACCACGCCGAGCAGGGTGGTCCATGACACGAACGCCGCATTGCCGAAGGATTTGAAGGTGCACGCACGGGCCGTGCATCCGCCGGGTACGGTGTCGGCTGCGCTGACGCCGAAATCGGGGCGTGTCGGACTACTGGCGGCGTCACGGCACGCCACGGTGGGAAGCACGGAGAGCACGGCGACGACCGGCAGGGCGCGGAGACTGTTCATGATTCGCTCCTTGTGTGGGGATCCGACGGCTCCGCGAATTACTACCCACATGAAGAGTTGTCGCGTCACGTTGTTGTGACTTCTAGGGCGCGGAAACCGTCAAACGATCCTGCCGGCTCAACCGGCCGCTGCTTTTTCCCCATGACCACGCCGCAGCGAGCGTCACCCTCGTCCGTGGTGATGTCCGCAGACGGGGGGCCCCGCCCCACGTCGACCACCGTCGACGTGTTTGGCACGAGCCATCGCGGCAAGGTGCGCGCGGAGACGTTGACGATGGTCGCCGCACTCTGGCCCCAAGGCCTATGTGATCCAGGTGGGCGACAGCCGCTGCTATCGCTTACGCGACGGGCGACTCGAGCGCATGACCGAAGACCAGCCTACGTACAAGTGCTGCTCGACAACGGCGCGCTCACGCAGACGGAAGCGCATGCCTCGCCGCTGCGTGGCGTCCTGGCGAGTGCCCTGGGCGGCCGTGACGCGATGCCGGCCATTCACTCGACCGACTGCCGCTGGGAGGACATCGTGCTGCTCTGCACCGACGGACTAACCCGCCATATCAGCGACGACGAAATTGCCGCCGAGCTGCGGGCGACGCGCACTTCCGCGGAATCGTGCCAGCTCCTGATGCAACTGGCGCTCAATCGCGGCGGTGAGGACAACGTCACCGTCGTGATCGGGCGCCTCAGGAACAAACCGCCGGGCTTGTAACCACTAAGCACGAGGCGTTAGACGACGCGATTAGGATCGGGTGCTCAGACTACGGGATCGCCGTCCGCGGAGCCTGATTGGCCGGCAGATTCTCCTCGAGATACCTCGTCAGCAGCGTGTACAAATGCTGCCGCGTCGTCCCGCCCGAAATCGAGTGATTCCGGTTCGGATACACCATCAGCGTAAACGGCCGGTTCGCATCGACCAGCGCGTTCACCATCATCTCCGTGTTCTGATAGTGCACGTTGTCATCGCCCGAGCCGTGCACCAGCAACAGCTTGCCCTGCAGCCGATTCGCGTACGTGAGCGGCGAGCCGCGATCATATCCTTCCTCATTGTCCTGCGGCAGCCCCATGTAGCGCTCGGTGTAGATGGTGTCGTAGAACTTCCAGTGCGTCACCGGCGCCACCGACATCCCCATCCGGTATACGTCGGGCGCCTGGGTCAGGACGTTCAACGTCATGAAGCCGCCGTAGCTCCAGCCCCAGATCCCCATGCGGGTGGAATCGACCCACGACAGGCGGCCGATCGCTTTCGCGGCCGCGGCCTGATCGCGCGTCTCGATCACGCCCATCTGCTTGTAGATGATCTTGCGCCACGCGCGGCCGCGCGCGCCGGTGCCGCGGTTGTCGACGCTCGCCACGATGTAACCGCGCTGCGCAAGCATCTGATACCACAGGTAGTTCTGGCCGCCCCAGCTGTCGAGCACGGTCTGCGAGCCAGGACCCCCATACACGAAGAACAACACGGGATACTTCGCCGTGGAATCGAAGTTCGGCGGCTTGATGAACCAGGCGTTGAGCTTGATCCCGTCGCCGATGTCCACCGGCCGGAACTCGGTCGAGCCCAGCCGCAGCCCTTGGACCTTGGCCTTGAGCGCCGCGTTATCGACGAGCGTGCGCAGTACACGTCCCGGCAGCGCGATGAGCGTCACCGCCGGCGGCACGCCGAAGCGCGAATATGTGTGCACGGCGAACCGGCCCCGGGGCGACAGGTTGTAGCTGTGAATCCCGGGCTCACCCTCCGGCGTCACGCGTTCAGGCGGACCCTTCTTGTCGTAATTCACGCGATACAGATAGCGCTGCGTGGGATTGTCGGGCGAGGCCGTGTAATAGATCCATTTGTCAAGCGTATCGACGCGCTGCACGCTGAGCACGTCGAAGTTGCCGGACGTCACCGCCTGCGGCCCCGACTTTCCATCACGTGGAAACAGATACAGCTGCGCCCAGCCGCTGCGCTCCGACAGCCACAGGATGTCCTTCGCACCGTTCAGGAACCGGAGCTGGTCGAACTGCTCGACCCACGTGCTGTCCTGATCGGTGAACA
>DASTDR010000510.1:0-10749 GCA_035710265.1 Gemmatimonadales bacterium
GCTCTACTTCGTCGGTACGCTCGTCGGCAAGACGATGATGCTGGAGCTGGGCCCGGTCCTCACGGGACTCGCGCTGGCCGGCCGGGTCGGCGCGAGCATGGCGGCCGAGCTCGGCACGATGAAGGTCACCGAGCAGGTGGACGCGCTCGAGACCCTGGCGTACGATCCGCAGAGTTATCTCGTGGTGCCGCGCGTGCTCGCCGCGACCCTGATGTTTCCCGTGATCGTGGCGTTTTCGATCGCCGTGGGAATCGTCACCGGCTGGCTCACGAGTCTCGCGTTGCTCGATCTCTCGACGCCCGATTTCATCAAGGGCCTCAAGCTGTTTTACCTGTTCAAAGACGCGTGGTTCGGGCTTCTCAAGAGCGCGAGCTTCGGATTCACGATCGCGCTGGTCGGCTGCATCGTGGGATTGTCGACGCGCGGCGGCGCCGAGGGCGTGGGTCGCGCCACCACGCGCACCGTGGTCTACTCCGCGATCCTGATTCTCGTGCTCGACGCGTTCTGGGCCGTCGTCCTGCTGTGATCGAGTTTCAGGAGCTGCGCAAAGCCTTCGGCCCGAAACCGGTGCTGCAGGGGTTTTCCCTGAAGGTCCGCGATGGCGAAACGGTCGTCATCATCGGATACTCGGGCTCGGGCAAGAGCGTGGCCCTGAAACACATTGTGGGCCTGTTGCACCCTGATGCCGGTGACGTCATCGTTGACGGCCAGGCCGTGAGCACGCTCGATCGGAACGGCCTCACCGCGCTCCGCCAGGGGATCGGCTACGTGTTTCAGTTCGCGGCGTTGTTCGATTCGATGACGGTGGCGCAAAACCTCGCGCTCGGGCTCAGGAAGCGGGGCTTGAGCGAGGACGAAATCGAGGAGCGGGTGCGCGAAGCGCTGGCGCTGGTCGACTTGTCGGGGACCGGGGATCGCATGCCCGCCGAGCTGTCCGGAGGGATGCGGAAGCGCGTGGGGATCGCGCGCGCGATCGCGCTGCGGCCGCGCTATATCCTGTACGACGAGCCGACGACGGGACTCGACCCGGTGACGTCGGCGGTGATCGACCGGCTGATGGTCCGGACGCGCGAGCACCTGGGCGTGACCGGCGTCGTCGTCACGCATGACATGCGCAGCGCCTACACCGTCGGGGACCGAATCGCCATGCTCTATGAGGGTCGCCTCCGCCAGGCGGGAACGGTCGAAGAGATTCAGCAGACGATCGACCCCGTCGTGCGGCAGTTCATCGAGGGGCGCGCCGAATGAAGCGGGAAAACGAGTTCGCCGTCGGCGTGGTCGTGATCGCCGCGCTGGCGCTGGTCGTGGGCGGCGCGCTCTGGCTCTCGGGCGCGACGATCGGGAAGACCGAGGTCGTGTATACCTCGCGCTTCCGCACCGTCGGCGGGCTCGGGGTCGGGAGCCCGGTGGTCCTGCGCGGCGTGCGCGTCGGCCGCGTCGAAGCGATCCGGCTCGCGCCCGGCAGCTGGGTCGAAGCGGACCTCAAGATCTACTCGGGCGTGACGCCCCCGCCCAAGCCGGCCGTGATCGCGGCCTCCGCTTCCCTGTTCGGCGAATGGGCCGCCACCTTGATCTCGAGCGACCCGCCACCGGCCGATCCGAACATCCGGCAAGCCCTCGCGGAAGCAGAGGCGGCAGGGGGCGGTACGTGGCCGGGGGCGACGCTGCCCGATATCGGTCAGCTCACCGCACAGGCGAGCCGCATCGCAACCGACATCGGCACCGTTGCCGCGCGGGTACAGACCGCGTTCGACTCCCAGGCCGTTACCGACCTCCGCCGTTCAATCCGCGATTTCGGTCAGATCGCCGACCGGCTCGTGCAGGTGACGAACGAGCAGGCCGACGTGATCGGCAACGTCGGGTCGAACCTGCGGCGCGGCTCGGAAGTGCTGGCGGATGCGGCGGAGGACCTGCACACGACGCTGGGGCGTGTGGACACCGCGACCAATCAGGGACAGCTCGCCACGATCCTCAACAACACGGCGGCGACGGCCACCGATCTGCGCAGCGCCTCCCAGGACTTCAAGGAGTTGATGGCGGCGGCAAACCGCAATCAGGAAAGTCTCGTGCGCGTGCTGCAATCGGCCGACACGGTGCTGTCGCGTATCGCGAACCGGAGCGGCACGCTCGGGCTGCTGGTCGCCGACTCGTCCCTGTATCGCGAAACCACGCTGACCATGATTCAGCTGCGCCAGTTGCTCTCGGACATCCAGGCAAATCCGCGGAAATACTTCACGTTCAGTGTGTTCTAACTGCAGCGGCGAAGGGCGGCGAATGGCGGCGAAGGTCGGCGGCAGAGAATTCTATCGCCGCCCTGTGCCGCCCTGCGCCGCCTTGCGCCGCCCTGTGCGATGACACGCCGCTCCAAGAAGCGCCGAAAGTCCCAGCCGCGCGCCACGCGCGAAACCAGCGCCGGGGGCGTCGTGTTTCGACGCGGTCCCGACGGCCAGGTGCGGTTTCTGCTGATTCGGGATTCGTATCAGAATTGGGGATTTCCCAAGGGCCACCTGGAGCTCGACGAGCCACCGGCCGAAGCGGCGCGGCGCGAGGTGGCGGAAGAGACCGGTTTGAAAGAGCTCGTGCTGCACGGACCGATCAAGGTCATTGACTGGTACTTCCGGTTTCGCGGCAAGACCATTCACAAGTACTGCCACTTTTTTCTGTTCGAATCGCGGCGCGGCGATCCTGTTCCGGAAGTCGGCGAGGGGATTACGGCCTGTGAGTGGCATCCGCTGGATGAGGCAAACGAAGCGGTGAGCTATGACAACGCGCGCGACGTACTGCGCCAGGCCGCCGAGATGCAGCAGGCGCTCGTACAAACATGACCGCGTCCGCGGCCTACCCGATCGTTCCCGTGTTTCATCCGCGCCGCGACGCGCGCCGCGCCCTCAAACTCGGCTACCCACGCGGAGCCGGACGCGTCCGGTTGTGCCGGACGATCCAGGCCGTCGAGCGTTTGCTTCAGCAGCGCCTGGTCGACGCCGTGGTTCTCGACGTGCGGCACTGCAATGGTGAAGGATTAGATCTGCCCACGCGCTTTCCTCGAATTCCGATGTACGTGCTCTCCGCTGTGCGGCCCGACGACGGACCGCTCCTCGCCTCATGCCGGGAGGCTGGATTCACCGGCGTATTAGTAGAAGGGGTGGACAACGCGGTGGCGGGGGAGTGGATCGCCGCGCGCACGGCGCAGGTCGCGCGCAGGTTGGTGCTGGCGGACGCGCCCCGGCTGCTGCGTCTCACCGACCGGCTGCAACTCGCGGCGTGGGAAGAGGTTCTGCGCCGGGTCGGGACGCCGACCAAGACGGGCCATGTGGCCCAGGCGCTTCGGGTAACACGCGAACATTTGTCGCGCGAGTTCGGGGCGGGGGGCGCTCCCAACCTAAAGCGGGTCATCGACCTGGCGCGCGCCGCCTGCGCCGCTGACTTACTCGGCAACCCGGGGTATACCGTCCGCGGCGTCGTCAGGATTCTCGGCTATGCTTCACCGAGTCACCTGGCCGGCGCGGCTCGGCGGGTCGCGGGCGTGACACCCATGGAGCTGCGGGAGTTGGGGCCGCGTGGCGTGCTCACGAGATTCTTGAAGGGACGGACGCGGTCGCGAGTTTGACGCCGCACGCCGAGGTCTAGCGGGGCCACCCTTGCTTGTGATATTTTTCACAATCTCTCACTGCGATAAGACATGGCCACTGATTCCATCCTGAGACCCGGCGAGCTCAAAGACCTCCTCCTCAAAGAGATCAAGGCGGCGGACCTGGCGGACATCGATGTCCGCGACGTCGGCACCGTCCTCGAAGTAAAGGACGGCATCGCCCGGATCTACGGGCTGACGTCCGCCATGGCGGGCGAGATGCTCGAGTTCACCGTCTCGGCGACGGGCGAAAAGATCACCGGGCTCGCGCTCAATCTCGAGGAAGACAACATCGGCGCCGTCATCTTCGGCGATTATCTCGCGCTGCGCGAAGGCGACGAGGTGCGGCGCACGGCGCGCGTGCTCGAGGTGCCGGTCGGTCCCGCGCTCGTGGGTCGCGTCGTGGACGCGCTCGGGCGCCCAGTGGACGGGCTCGGTCCGATTCACGCCACGAAGTCGCGCAAGGTCGAGATCATCGCGCCGGGCATCATCAAGCGCCAGCCGGTCAAGGAGCCGCTGCAGACCGGGGTCAAGGCGATCGACTCGATGATTCCAATCGGCCGCGGCCAGCGCGAGCTGATTATCGGTGACCGCGGCACGGGCAAGACCGCCATCGCGGTCGATACGATCATCAATCAGAAGGGGCAGGGCGTCATCTGCGTCTACGTCGCCGTCGGACAGAAGAATTCGACGGTGGCGGGCGTGGTGGAGCGTCTCAAGGAGCACGATGCGATGGCCTATACCATCGTCGTCGTGGCATCCGCGTCTGAGCCCGCGCCGATGCAGTACATCGCGCCCTACTCGGGCTGCACCATGGCCGAGTACTTCATGTATGACGAGAAGAAGGCCACGTTGTGCGTGTACGACGACCTCTCCAAGCAGGCGGCGGCTTACCGGCAGCTCTCGCTGGTGTTACGGCGCCCGCCGGGTCGCGAGGCGTATCCGGGCGACGTGTTTTACCTCCACAGCCGTCTGCTCGAGCGCGCGGCCAAGCTGTCCGATGAAATGGGCGGCGGCTCGCTCACGGCGCTGCCGATCATCGAAACCCAGGCCGGCGACGTCTCGGCGTACATCCCGACCAACGTCATTTCGATCACCGACGGCCAGATCTTTCTCGAGACCGACCTGTTTTACTCGAACGTGCGGCCCGCGGTGAACGCCGGCATCTCGGTGAGCCGCGTGGGCGGGAACGCACAGATCAAGGCGATGAAGCAGGTCGCCGGGCGGCTGCGGCTCGACCTGGCGCAGTACCGCGAGCTCGAGGCGTTCGCGCAATTCGGCTCGGAGCTGGACCCGGCCACGCAGCGCCAGCTCGCGCGCGGCGCGCGCGTGGTGGAGGTGCTGAAGCAGCCGCAGTACGCGCCGATGCCCGTCGAGCAACAGGTGGTGGTGATCTTCGCCGTGACGAACGGCCTGATCGACGACGTCGACGTGCCGAAGATCAAGGAATGGGAAAAAGGGCTGCTCGAATTCATGGCGGCACAACACAAGGGCATCATGGACGAGATCCGCACGAAGCGGGCGTTGTCGGACGATCTCTCGGGCCGGCTCCGCAAGGCGGTCGAAGAGTACAAGGCCCTGAACGCGCGCTAAATGGCCAAAGCACGCGAGCTGAAGCGGCGCATCCGCTCGGTCCAGAATACCAAAAAGATCACGAAGACGATGGAGCTCGTTTCCACGTCCAAGCTGAAGCGCGCCCAGGACCGTGTCGTCGGCGCTCGTCCCTACGCGAAGGCGCTGGCTGAGGTCATTGGAGAACTGTACTCGCCCGAGCTCTCCGAGCGCTTCCCCTTGCTGCGCCAACCCGGCGAGACCGGGCGTGGCAAAGGCGTGCGGCGCGCGGCGGTGCTGCTGATCACGTCGAATCGCGGGCTGTGCGGGGCGTTCAATGCCAACCTCATCAGGGAAGCCAGGCGCCGCCTGGACGAACTCGAGGCCCAGGACGCGCATACCGAGCTGCACTTGGTCGGAAAGAAAGGCATCAGCTTCTTCAAATTCACCAAGCGCAACATCGCGTCCCAACGCGTCGATATCGGCGACCGGCCCACGCTGGACCACGCGCGAGAATTGGCGACGCCGCTCATGGATCGATTCGCCACGGGCGATCTCGAGGTTGTCGACGTCGTGTTCGCGAAGTTCAATAGCGCGGTGAGCACACCGCCGACCACGTTACGGATCCTGCCGGTGGAGCCACCGGCGCCGAAGGGCGGCGAAGGGCGGCGAGGGGCGGCAAAGACGATGAATTACATCTTGCGGCCGTCCGCCGAAGAGATTCTTCGCGAGCTACTCCCTCTCTACGTTCAGAATCAAGTGTATCGCGCTCTGGTGGAAACCGCGGCGGCCGAGCATGGCGCGCGGCGCACGGCGATGAAGAACGCGACCGATGCGGGCAGCGACATGCTCACGATTCTGCAGCGCACGTTCAATCGAGCTCGCCAAGCTCAGATCACGCAGGAGCTCGCGGAGATCGTGGGTGGGGCGGAGGCACTGAAAGGCTAGGTCATCGGTCGTTGGTTATCGGTCATCAGACCGATGACCGACAGGCTGATTACCGACAACCAGGAATCATCATGGTAACCAAGACCAAAGAACACAAGCGGAACGTCGGGAAAGTCGTCCAAGTCATCGGCCCGGTCCTCGATATCGAATTCGAGCCCGAGCAGCTACCCGAGCTTTACAACGCCGTCACCGTGACGCTCGACTCGGGGCCGCTCGTCGTAGAGGTCGAGCAGCACATCGGTCGCAATCAGGTGCGCGCGGTCGCCATGAGCACGACCGACGGGGTCGTGCGCGGCATGGAAGCCGTCGATACGGGACAGCCGATTACCGTTCCGGTGGGCAAGCCCGCGCTGGGCCGGATTCTGAATGTCATCGGCGAGCCGGTGGACGAGGGCGCGCCGATCGCCAAGGACGCGGAGCGGTGGCCGATTCACCGCGGCTCGCCGAAGTTCGTCGATCTCGAGCCCAAGACCCAGGTGTTCGAGACCGGGATCAAAGTCATCGACCTGATCGCGCCGTTCGTGAAGGGCGGCAAGATCGGGCTGTTCGGCGGCGCCGGCGTGGGCAAGACCGTCGTGATTCAGGAGCTGATCAACAACGTCGCCAAGGCGCACGGCGGCAAGTCGGTGTTCTGCGGCGTGGGAGAGCGGACGCGCGAGGGCAACGATCTCTATCTCGAGTTCCGGGAAGCCGGCATTCTCGAGAACGTCGCGCTGATTTACGGTCAGATGAACGAGCCACCCGGCGCGCGCTTGCGCGTGGGCCTGACCGGCCTCACGGTCGCCGAGTACTTCCGCGACGTCGAAGGGCAGGACGTGCTCGTGTTCATCGACAACATCTTCCGCTTTACGCAAGCGGGCTCGGAGGTCTCCGCGCTCCTGGGACGGATGCCCTCAGCCGTCGGCTATCAGCCGACACTCGCCACGGAGATGGGCGAGCTGCAGGAGCGGATCACGTCGACCAAGAAGGGCTCGATCACCTCGGTGCAGGCGATCTACGTGCCCGCCGACGACCTGACCGATCCCGCGCCCGCGACCGCGTTCTCGCATCTCGACGCGACGGTCGTGCTCGATCGCGCGATCGTCGAGCTGGGCATCTATCCCGCCGTGAACCCGCTCTCGTCGTCGAGCCGCATCCTCGACGCGCAGTATCTGGGCGAGCGGCATTACAAGGTCGCCGTCGAGGTGCAACGTATTCTGCAGCGCTACAAAGATCTGCAGGACATCATCGCGATTCTGGGGATGGACGAGCTCTCCGAAGAGGACAAGCGCCTGGTGGGCCGCGCCCGCCGGGTGCAGCGCTTCCTGTCGCAGCCGTTCTTCGTCGCCTCGCAGTTCACGGGGCTCGAAGGGAAGTACGTGAAGCTCGAGGACACGATCGCCTCGTTCGAGCGCGTCGTCTCGGGCGAATTCGACCAGCTCCCCGAGCAGGCGTTTTACATGCAGGGCGGCATCGACGACGTGGTCGCGCAGGCCAAGAAGCTGGCCTCGGCCTGATGCGCGTTTCGGTGATCTCCGCTGAGCGATCCGTCTTCGACGGGGAGGCGACTGCCGTGGTCGCTCCGGCCTACGACGGGCTTGTAGGGATTCTCCCACGCCACGCCCCGTTCATGACGCTGCTTGGCAAGGGAATTGTGAAGATTCGCCGTTCGGAGGGGACCCAAAGTGTCGAGGTTTCGGGGGGGTTCCTCCAGGTATCCGCAGACGTCGTACGTATAGTAACCAGAAGCGCTTCCGCTATTGAGGCTTGACTTTAGCCGGGCTTTTTCCAAAAGTGGTGCCGGTCAAAACGTCCCTCAGAACCCCCTTTTTCCCCCGGAGGGTAGGGTTATGAAGCGCTTCGCATTAGTACTACTCGCGGTGATGGCGCTCGTCGTCGCCGCTCGTCCGGCTTCAGCACAGAACATTCGCTGGGGCTTGGGCGCTGGTTTGTTGATGCCGATGAGTGACTATGCCGACCTCGACAAGATGGGCTTCATCGGCGCCGGCGGCGCCACATATTGGCTGCCGACCGGCCTGGGTGTTCGCGCAGACATTTCCTATGGCACAACGAGTGAGAAGGATGGCGTGCTCGCTCATAACACCAAGATTCTGGGCGGTATGGCCTCGCTGGTCTATCAGTTCGGCTCTGCCGGTCCCAAGCCCTATGTGACGGGTGGTCTTGGTTTCTCGAACGTCAAAGTCGATGACGTCGGCTCGACCGAGTTCACCTACGCACTCGGCGCCGGCGTTTCGCTTCCGCTGGGAACCGGCGGCAACCGCCTGTTTGCCGAAACACGGTATACGACCGTTAGCGGTGATGGCGGTTCGCTGAAGTACCTGCCGATCGTCGTCGGCATCAGCTTCGGTAAGTAAGCGACCTCGCGCGGCGTGAGCCGCATCACGAGGTAAGTGATAAGCCAAGGCCCGTCGGCACTCTAGCTGACGGGCCTTGCGTGTCTCTCGCAGCCTCGTGCTTGACAGAAAATGAGGTCGTTCTTAACGATGTGGCGGTTCGCCACCCCCAACTGGAGGTCTTGGTATGCGGAAGCTCCTCGGCGGGATGGTCTTAGCGGTCGTCGCGCTATCCCTCCCCGCTTCAGCTGAAGCCCAGCGGCGTCCGGCTGCCGCGACGGGCGGTGCCAAGCATGAGTTCGGCGTCGACCTGGGCGTCGCGTATGTGAAGCCCGACGGTGTCGACGGTGGTCTCGCTCTGCAGACCCCGCTTGATGTGCGGTGGGGATTCGTTTCGGCCAAGAATATGATGTGGGAGGCTCGCGGCAGCTTGACGTTCATCACGATCGGTGGAACCACGGCATATGCGTTTCAGCCGGGCGTGAACGTGCTGTTTGCGAATAGCCCCGGCGGTCATCGCCGCGGAATGTACCTCACCGGCGGCGCCGGGTTGCTGCTGGCCGATGATGGCACGAACAGCGGCACCGCGTTCGCGTTCAATGCGGGCGTGGGCTGGCGCAAGCCGTGGGGCAGCGCGGCCTGGCGCTACGAAATCGGGTTCGGCTACCAGTCTGAGAGTACGGATCTGGGCCTCGCAAGTCAGATCCAGATCGGCGGCAGGATCGGCGTTTCACTCTGGCGGTAGGTCTCATCAAGGGACGCGGCGTTCCGGTTTCGGCCGGAACGCCGCGTTGTTCATCGGGTAATTTTCGCACCAAATCTTGAGGAGCTTGGAAATGCGTTTGCGCCCCGCGTTGTGTTTGTTCGTGTTGACGGTTGGAACCGCATCGGTGCTGCCGGCGCAAGCCACCGGCACACCCAGTTACAACGCGCCGTATCGCGCGTTCACGCGCTCGGAATTCGGCGTGGTCATCAGCTTCCCGGACGGCGGCGGCACGGCATTCGAAGGCGCCTACCGGATGGCGAGCGGCAAGTTTGATCTCGGGTTTCGCGGCGGGATCTTCGCGCCTGACGGCGGCGGCGATTCGCAGCTCCTGGTCGGCGCCGAAGCGCGCCAGCGGGTCGTGACGCACACGGAAGATTTCCCGCTCGACGGGGCGCTGATCCTCGGGATCGGCGGGCGGTTCTCCAGCGGGAACAACGGCGTGATTGTCCCCGTCGGTCTCTCGCTCGGACGGCGTGTCGACCCCAAGGACTCCAAGATCAGCATCGTTCCCTACGTCCAGCCGACTGGTTTCCTCGTCGCCGGCAACGGGAATTCCGATTTCCTGTTCGCGCTCGGGTTAGGCGCCGATTTCCGGTTGTCCCCCAGGTTCGACGCGCGGATCAGCGCGGGACTGGGCGATCTGGAAGGTGTGTCACTTGGCGCCGTGTGGGTGCATTAGGGTGACACAGATTGACTTGCAGGGACCCAATTCCTACCCTTGGCTCGTCAACGGGCCGACGCGGGGAGGCGGACGGACCACACCTTGGACCCTCACGCTGTGGAGGATACTGATGAAGCGCATTCTCACGGTCCTGGCGGCTGCTGCGTTGGCGGTTTCCCCGCTCGCGGCCCAGTCGCTCGGGATGCCGAACTGGAGCAATCCCAAAGGCGGCACCGGGATCATGATCAGCGGTGATATCGCGATGCCCAACGCGGACGTCGGCAAAGGCACGGCGTACGGCGCGCGCGGCAGCTTCGGCTTCGGCGCGATCACGCTGACCGCGGCGATCGCCTCATGGAAGCCGAGCGACCTCAGCGACAGCTACTCGTCGATCGGCGGGCAGGGTGCGTTCCGCGTGATCGGCGGCAGCCTGATGCCGGTCGCGCTGAGCTTGCAAGTCGACGCGAACCGCATCGGCGCAGCGAACGGCGATCCGGCCACCACGCGCTTCGGGCTGGGCGGCGCGATCAGCGCGAGCGTCCCCACGCCGGGGCTGAGCATCGAGCCGTACCTCGCCGTGAACAACCGCTGGTACGACTTCTCGGACGGTACCAGCACCGAATCCAACGTTGGGTGGACACTCGGTGCGAACGTGGGTCTCGGCATGTGGGGCCTGCACTTGGCGTATGACTCCGAGAACTTCGGCGGTGGGACAACGGCGGGAATCTTCGGGTTTGGAGCGCATTTCTCCCTGAAGGCTCCCGGCGGGCTGTAAGAGGCAGTAGCTTTTGGGCGCGCCAACCCAGGTCGGGTCGGCGCGCCTAATTTTTCCCCAGGAGATTCGTGATTCGTTCTGTAACAC
>DASTDR010000511.1:0-7786 GCA_035710265.1 Gemmatimonadales bacterium
GAACTGGCGCAGGACGATGGCGGCAAGCTCGTCATCCGGGAGAAGCTCACCCAGCAGGACATCGCCAGCCGGATAGGTGCGTCGCGCGAAATGGTCAGCAAGATACTCAACGACCTCGCGACGGGGGGTTATCTCAGCATCGCCCGGAAGCGCATTACCCTACATAAGACGCCGCCGCGGCACTGGTAAGGCGTTTGCAGACACACGAAAGGAAATGCCCGATGGGCGACTCCCCTCCCCCGAGTTCGCAGGTTTCCGGCGCAATGCCTGTCGCGCCGCGCACCGGCGCGCTGGACATCAACGAGGTGTTCCGCGGCGGCGGTCGCTCGGTCGAGTTCCTCGACGAAATCAACAAGGCGTCCATCGTCATGCTCGACGAGACCGGGATCGTGCCCCACCCGGTCGCGGCCGCGATCGCGAGGGGCATCATGGCGGTCATCGAGCTCGACCGCGGGACGCAGCCGCGGCGCTCCGCCGACTACCTGGACTACGAGCCGAGGCTCGCCGCCGTGGCGGGCGCGGACGCCTCCCGCCTGCACACCGGCAGAAGCCGCCAGGACATCGCCTCCGCCATTGCGCGCATGAACCTGCGCGACGGGCTGCTGCAGGAGCTCGAAGCGCTGTCGGCCGCCCGCGAGAAGCTGCTCGCCGTGGCGGGCCGGCACACGGAGACCATCATTCCCGCCTACACGCACGGCGTGCAGGCGCAGCCCACCACATTCGCGCATTACCTGCACGCGT
The DNA here is from genome assembly GCA_035710265.1 of Gemmatimonadales bacterium. Classification (GTDB taxonomy): domain Bacteria; phylum Gemmatimonadota; class Gemmatimonadetes; order Gemmatimonadales; family GWC2-71-9; genus 20CM-2-65-7. Next base: position 742 of record DASTDR010000511.1, read on the forward strand.
TTGCCGCCGCGCTGGGGCGTGAGGTCGAGCGGCTGCAGCAGGCGTACGCGCGCGTGAACCGCAATCCCCTGGGCGCCGCCGCCCTCGCCACGTCGAGCTTTCCGCTCGACCGCCCGCGTCTCGCGGCGCTGCTGGGCTTCGAGGGGCTCGTCGAGAATGCCTACGACGCGAACCACCTCGCGCCGGTGGACAGCGCGCTCGAGGTCGCGGGCGCGCTGGCGATCGCCGCGGTCCAGATGGGACAGCTCGCGCAGGACATCCACGCGCAGTACGCCGGGCCCGAGCCGTGGTTCCTGCTGGCGGAGGGCGAATTGACGGGCGTCTCCAGCATCATGCCGCAGAAAAGGAATCCCGCCGCGCTCGAGCAGTTGCGGGCGCAGGCGAGCATCATGCTGGGCGAGATGCACACCGTGTTCCTCGTCGCCCACAACAACCGCACCGGCATGTTCGACTACCGCATGTACCACCCCGTCCCGCACGAGCGGCCGCTGCAGGTGTTCAGGCTGTTCCGGCAGGTCGTGAACGGCATCGTGGTCAACCGGGAGCGCGCGCTCGCCGAAGTGCGGGCGGACTATTCCACGACGACCGAGATCGCCGATGCGCTCGCGCAGCGGGCCAACGTGCCGTTCCGCGCCGGCCACCATTTCGCGTCGAAGCTGACCGACTACGGCCGCGGGAACGGGCTCAAGCTGCAGGCTATCCCGTACGCGGAGGCCGCCCGGCTATACCAGGAGCAGACGAAACAGCCGTTCCCGCTCTCCGAGGCCGGCTTCGCGGAAGTGATCAGCGCGGAATACATGGTGCACGGCCGCAAGGGGCTCGGCGGCCCGCAACCCGCCGAGGTGAAGCGCATGCTGTCCGCCGAGTGTGACAAGGTCGCCGCGGAATTCGCGTGGCTCGAGGCCCGCGCCGGACATCTCGCGAGCGCCGGCGCCGCGCTCGAGCGGGCCTTCGCCGCACTGGCCAGCTGAACGCGGCGCCCCTCCCGCCGCCCCGGCAAGCGCCCGCCGGACGTTGCGGTCGTTTGACCTATATCAACACGCCTGCAGCGCCCGGAACCCATACTTTTTCCACGAGTGGGCAAGGCGCGTCGAGTCCGTTTCGCCGATGAAGTCGCGACCCGGCCCCGATCGGACGCGAGCCCGGAGACAGCGGCGAGGTGAACCATGACGCCAGCCAACCGGTTGAAGCAGGCATTCAGGATTTTGGTGCTGGCCGCGAGCCCGCTGGTAGTGCTTGCGGCAGCGCCGGGCGCCGAGACTGCGGCCGTCCAGGCAACCGAACGGGAGGTCATCCCGGGCGCGGAGACGATGACGCCCGCCGAGCGCGACGCCTACCGTCGCCGCATGGAGGCCGCCGCCACCCCCGAGGAAAAAGCGAAGATCCGCGCCCAGTATGCCGGCGCGGCGCAAAGGCCCGCGGCTGCCCGCCCGCTCATCGGAAATCCTGAAAGGGGGGCCACGCTGCACCGGGGCTGCTTCGGCTGCCATGGCATCGAACGGTATGTCGCTCCCGTCACGCGCGCGACCGCCTCTTTTTTCGATTCCGTGTTGAGGGCGAGCGGGCTGTCGGACCTGCCGCCCTCGGAGCCCGCCCGGTTCAAGGGCAGGATCCGGTCGCTCGACGCGCTGCGCGACGCCGTGCAGCGGCGCAATGATTTTCTCAATCCGAAGATGACGCCCCAGGAAATCGAAGACGTCGTGGCGTATCTCAACTCGACGTACTACAAGTTCCCGGAACTGGCCGCACGCGCGCCGCAATAGTGTGCGGACGCCGCGCCGGCGCTTGTCGCCGTTGCGGTTTCCGCGGCCCGGGTCGCGGCTAGGTCAGCAGCGCGATCAGGATGAACAGCAGCGCCACTGCCTGGAAAGCGACCCGCCAGCCCATCCATTGCTCGCTGCGCAGATGGCCGACTTCGGCATTCGTGGCCATCGACGTGACGCCGGCTGCCAGCGAACCGATCGTGGCAAGCAGGGCAAACAGAATCATCGCGGTAATCATGCTCATGACGCCCTCCTTCCGAGGTCAGGCGCTATCCAATCTAGGCTCATTTGCGCCGGGCACCTTGATCAATATCAAGGATCCGTGCCCCCAAGGTGGCGGCGGGCGCGGAAAAGGAAGCCGCTGGCACGTCAGCGCCAGGGGCCGGAATCCTCATCTAAGGCCCCATAACAAGGCAACTCGCTGATATAAACCCTGTCTCAAGGGCATCCAGTACCGATATGCCGGATAATGCCCGGTCGCAGTCAAACCCAGGGGCCGCCATGAAGGACGAGTTGAGCAGGCTGTTGAAGGCCCACGGCGCGAAACGGCGGCAGGAGAAGGACGTCGAAGAGGCCGAGGAAAAAGGCCACCAGGTGTTCCAGGCCCTGGCGGTGGACACCATCGAGAAGGTGATCGCGCCCGCGCTGGAAGCGCTGAGCCAGGAATTGAAAGGCCACGGGCATGAAGCGGACGTGTCCCTGCGCGTCGGCACGGAGGCCTACCCGAGCGCGCATCTTTCCTTTCGCATCATCAATCGGGACGACCCGCTGGACCCGGCCAGCGCTTCGCGGCTTTCCTTCACCACGACGCCCTCCCAGGACCGGTTCGAAGTCCGGACCGAGATCTGGGGACGCGAGGGCAAGGAAACGGGCCTGATCAATACGGGTAATCCGGAGACCCGGCGCATCGCCGAGATCGACGCCGGGTGGGTCACGGCGCAGGGACTGTCCTTCGTCGGCTGCGTGCTGGATCGGGCATAGCCGGGCCGGGTAACCCCGCGCGGCCCGGGGCGCCCGGTCACCCGTCGCCGGGGAGACCCGCCTAACTCACTGCCGCCACGTGTTCCAGATCGGCGACCGCCGCCAGCGACTTCTGCCGGTCGGTGGTGGTGATCACCTCGATCCGGTCGCGGCTCACGTCGACGAATTGCGCGCTGAGGACCAGGCCGTTGCCGCCGATGGACCAGATCTCGGCTTCCGTCACCACGATGAAGTTCTTCGCGCCCAGTATGTAATCCGTCACCCGCGCGCCCGGCAGCAGGTCGATATAGCCCTTGATGCGGTAGCTGCCGGTGAGGATGACCACTTTCGTGCGGCTTTCCTGTCCGTCCATGTAAACCTCCGGGGGGATTCCTGGGGTTGGACTCGCGCACGGCGCGCTAGTTTTCACCGATGAACTCACGCTCGCCGCCCCGGGTGTCGCCAAATGGCGTCGGTTCGCGCCGCGCGCGGATCCGGCGGCCGGCCGCGGGCCAGCTGCTCCCGGGCCGGACCCCATCCTCACGGCAACAGCGCCCGCGAAACGTGGCCAACAGGTTCGCCGCGGGCGCGAGCGATGTATCTCCCGCGCAACACGCCGGGAGCCGCCAGCAGACGGTCATGGAGATTCGTGTCATCGTTCCTCTTTCTGCGGTCACCGCGGGCATACGATACGAACCGGGATCAAGGCGCCGGCCTGCCCGCCGGCGGTATCGCAGCCGCGGAATTCGCGGCGATGTGTCGCCAAGAAAAGTAACGGGCAGTTTTCCACTTACCAGCACGTTTGGTCGAGGCAAGTCCACCGCAAGGTGGAAATTGCCGGTCTGTGGTGTTACGCCACGACAGGGGACGATCCGTTTCGGGTTGGAGCAGCAACAACGATAACTACGTCGATCGCGGCGCGCGGGAGCCATCCGCCGCGGATTGACGCACGAGCGTAGTGCCGCAGTTCCGGCGTGAGGGCCCGACAGGGCTCATGATTTCACGGGGGAACCGCGATGAATACTCGTAGCTTCAGTGCAGCGCTTCACTATCTTGCGGCGCGGTTGCGGCGTGCTCCGCTGCTGTGCCTGGCGTCCGTCCTGGCGCAGCCGGCCTGGGCCGCGACCTACTACGTCGCGACGAACGGCAATGACGGCAACAGCGGCTCCTCCGTCACGCAGCCGTTCCGCACCATACAGCGCGGGATGAACGCCGTCGTCCCCGGCGATACCGTGCTGGTGCGCGGCGGCACCTACCGCGAGCAGGTCGAGGCCACGCGGGGCGGCACCGCGGACAAGCCGGTTACCGTCTCCGCCTATCCCGGGGAAATCCCCGTCATCAAGGGATCGGATGTCGTCACCGGCTGGGTCAGAGACGGCACCGTGGTCTGGAAGAAGACCGGCTGGCCCCACAACAGCCAGCAGGTGTTCGCGGACTTCAATGCCAAGCCGAAGAAATCGCTGCAGCAGATCGGCATGCCGAGCCAGTTCTACACCTCCTGGGAGTATCCCAGCCCGGTCGGGACCGGCCGCGCGAGCATGACGGCGGGCAGCTTCTACTACGACCCCGCGTCGGCAGCGCTGTACGTGCGCCTCGCGGACGGCTCCGACCCCAACCGGCGCGTGATGGAGGCGAGCGTGCGCAGGCGCCTGTTCATCATGCACCAGCCCCACATCCACCTGAAGGGCTTCCGGTTCCGCCATTCGAGCCTCTCGGCGTTCGCGCAGCAGGGCGCGGCGGTGGAGTTGAGCTCCCACTCCTCGATCGAGAACTGCGACATCCAGTACGTGGATTTTGCCGGCCTCAGCATGGGCTACCTGCAGGACGGCGCGCACGCGCACAACTGCGTCATCAGCAACAACGGCAATTCCGGCATCAACGCCGCGGGAAGCACGAACTTCTGGGTGACCAGCGTCACGCTGATGCACAACAACTCCCGCAACTTCAACGTGAACTGGCACGCCGGCGGGTTCAAGGGCGCCGCCAAGGCCTACGGCACCATCGAGAACAGCGAGATCGCCAACAACAACGGCGCCGGGATCTGGTTCGACTACGCCAACGGCAGCTGGCCGATCGTCATCCGCAACAACTACGTGCACGACAACGGCCCGTCCGAGGGGGCGATCTTCTTCGAGGTAAGCAACAACGGGCTCATCTACAACAACGTGGTGGCGAACAACCGCAAGCGCGGGATCTATCTCTCCGCCGCCAACAACACGCGGGTATACAACAACACGATCTACGGCACCAGCGAGCGCGCCGGCATCGAGGTCGGCGGCATGCCGCGCGGCTCGTCCACGCTGACGAACAACTCGGTCCAGAACAATATCGTCAGCCACGGCAGCAGCGCGTACGACCTCTACATCGTGCCCGCCAACGGCACCACCATCGCCGGCAACGCGAGCGACTACAACAACTTCTTCCGGCCCGCCGGCGCGATCAACCTCCGCTACAGCGCCACGTACCAGAATCTTGCGGGCTGGGTGGCCGCCACCGGGATGGACGCGCACAGCCTCAGCGCCAATCCGGGGTTCGTCGCGCCCGGCGCCTCGGCATCGGGCTACGCGGTCACGACGGGCAGCCCGGTCATCGACGCCGGCGCGAATCTCGTCAGCGTGGTCCCGGACGACTATCTCAAGGTGTTCCGGCCGTCCGGAGCCGCGGCCGATATCGGCGCGTTCGAGTTCGACCTGTCGGCGGTAGTTCCCGCCGCGACCGCCGACACGATCCCGCCCATGGTCACGATCAACAGCGCAGTGGCCACCACGACCACGTCGCTCACGATTTCCGCCTCGGCCACGGACAACGTCGGCGTGACCGGCATGCAGCTCTACATCGGCGGCGTCCTGAAGACTTCTTCCATGAACGGGCAGGTGTCGTACGCCTGGAACAACCCCACGCCCGGATCCTACGAGCTCCGAATCACTGCGGACGACGCCGCGCAGAACACGGGCAGCGCGACGGCCACGCTGACCATACAGTGACGAGTGACGGGTGACGAGAAACACCGGCGGAGCCGGTGATCATCCCTCCTCCCTCATCCCTCCTCCCTCGTCCCTCGACCGCAGGGCCGGTAAACTACGCTTCTTGCGCGCGAAAGCACTCCACTGGATTACCCCGCTCGCCCTGGCCGGGCTGGGTCTGCTGGCGGCAGGCGTCTATTTCTTCTTTTTCACGCGGGTCGACAGCTACGGGCGGGTAATCGGCCTTACCTTCGCCGCGAGCGGGCTCGTGGCCATCGTCGTCAAGTGCGCGCTGCTGGTGCTGCTGCAACGAAAAATGGGATGGATCTGGGCCGCCGAGCTCGCGCTGGTCGCCGCGCTGTTCATCTACGCGCGCGTGAACGGCCTGCCCTGAAAATCCGTGATGGGTGATGGGTGATGAGTAAAACCTGATCCATTTGCCTTAATCGCTCCGCCCTCATCCCTCATCCCTCATCCCTCATCCCTGCTTCCTCAGCCGGTACCAGGGATGCGGGTTCCCCGCCACCTTGACCCGCAGCGTGTAGACGGACGTGTGGGCGCAGCAGAACAGCGTCTTCAGGTCCGGGCCGCCGAATGCGAAGTTCACCGCCTGCTCGGGGAACCGGATGATGCCGACGCGCTTGCCGTCCGGCGTGAACACCCAGATGCCGCCCGGACCGGTGCAGTAGACGCGGCCCTGGCTGTCCACCTTCAGCCCGTCGGGAATGCCGGGCGCCGCGCCCTCGTTCATGTCGGCGAAGATGCGCCGCCGCGCCATGACGCCGGCCGCGTCGAGCTCGATCGCGTGGACGTACATCGTCGAGCGGGTGTTCGCGACGTAGAGCGTGCGCTCGTCCGGCGACAGCGCGAGCCCGTTGGGATACTCGCAGTGGGCGAGCACGCTCAAGCCGCCGTCGGCCGCCACGCGGTAGACGCGCGCGCCGTCCCACAGGTTGTTCTCGCCGGCGGGAGCCGGTATCTGGCGCTCGCCGTAGGGCACGCGCTTGTCGGGGTCGGTGAAATACAGGCTGCCGTCCGAGCGGCACACCACGTCGTTGGGGCGGTTGAAGCGCCCGCCCTTGTAGTTGTCGGCCACCGTCTCGATCCTGCCGTCGGCGCCCATGCGCGTGACGCGCCGGCCGTCGCCTTCGCACAGGATCAGGTTGCCCTTGAGGTCGAAGGTCGTGCCGTTGCCGCCGGCGGTTTCCCGGACGACTTCCGCCTTCTCGCCCGGCGTGATGCGGTACAGCTTGTTCTGGCGGATGTCCACGAAGTAATAAAATCCGCCGGGATGCCACAGCGGGCCTTCGGTAAAGACGAAGCCGGTCGCCAGGCGCTCGGCCGAGGGGGTCTCCAGGA
>DASTDR010000512.1:0-3039 GCA_035710265.1 Gemmatimonadales bacterium
TCGGTCTCGTTCAGCGTGACTTCCATCAGGCCCCTTCCAGAATCGAGAGCTGGTCCCAGAAACGCGACGAGGACCAAGGGCGGAAGCCCAGGTCCTCGATCAAGTCCACTGGTTACAGTCACGGCACCATGCCGTGACCCCTTCGCTCGCCCGAAGGATCATCACGGGCCGGATTTAAGTCAATGCCGGGTGTGTGGACTTGTCGGGGACCGTCGGAGTAGAGTTCCTGCAAACCTCCACCGGGTCCGTCATGACGCGGTATTCGTTGTTCCTCGCTCTCGTCGTGCAATCCGTGTTCATCCGTGCGGCGCCGCGCCGGACGCGGCGCCCGACACCGTAGCGGATTCGACGCGTTCACCGGTCGTGCTGCCGGGGACGTGGCTGCGCCTGCTGCCGATCGACGACTCGCGACATGGATTGGTGCTCGTGCCGGGCGTGCGCTTGACCGGCAACGTCATCGGTGATCCGACGCTCGGCACGGGAGGGTACGGTTTGTTGCGCCGGGCAGGACGGTCCGCCTCGGGCTGGCGTTCCAGCTCTAGCCGTCGGTTGTAGGAACAAGCCTCCCGGTGCAAACTTAGGGGCCCTATGCGTCCGTTCCTTCTTGTCACGGCGGTGCTCATCGCGTCGTGTACGCAGCCGCGCGCGGCGAGCAATCCGCCGCCAGTGCGCGCGCCGCGCGATACGGCGCGCGTGCGCGGGTCGCCCCCGGCTCGCGATACGGCCCTGGAGCAGCGCGCCGCGCGACTCGAGCTCCGGGTCCTGGAGCAGGAAGCGCAAGTCTCGGATCTGCAGACCCGCCTGGACGAAGCACGGCGCGAAGTGGTGCGCGCGATGGCAAAGCTGCAGTCCCTCGCTACGCGCGCCGAGGCGGCGTCCGGGATGGCGGAAGCGGAGATCGCCCTGCAGGCGCTCCGGCAGGCCAACGGCAGCAATTCGAGCGCGCCGCCTCCCCCCGAATGGAGCCAGGGCAATCAGCTGCTGCAGCTCGCAACGAACGAGTTCGACCAGCAGAACTACGCGGGCGCGTTGTACCTCGCGACGGAGGCGAAGAATGCCGCTGCGGCGGGACAGCGCCGCGCGAGCACCGATGATCGGGGCACGACTCGTCGAGGCGAGGTGCCGTTCGCGCTGCCGCTACGGGTGCAGACGACGGGACGCGCCAACATCCGCGAAGGCCCGGGCGGCAACTTCAAGGTGCTGTTTACCCTGGAGAGCGGTGCCGCGCTGGTCGCGTATTCCTACGTCGATCAATGGGTACGCGTCGCGGGCGAGAGCGCCCGCACCGGCTGGGTCCACCAGACGCTTATCGGCCGGAGGGAATAGGCTTGGGCCGCGCGGCCGCGACCACCCGGTCGCCGCCCGCGCGCTTCGCGAGATACAACGCCGCGTCGGCTTCGGCAATCAGTTGATCGGGCGCGTCGCCATGCATCGGAAACGCCGAAACCCCCAGACTCAGGGTGATGTGTCCCTCGGGCAGCTTTTCCGCCCCGATCTTCTTGCGAATCCGCTCCGCGAATTCCGCGGCGCCGTCGATACTGGTCTCCGGCATCATGATCAGGAACTCCTCGCCGCCGTAGCGCGCGACAAAGTCGACGTCGCGGCTCGCTTCCCGCATGATCGCCGCCACACGCTTCAGCACCGTATCGCCGGCGGGATGGCCGAACTCATCGTTGTAGCGCTTGAACAGATCCAGGTCCGCCATCACGACGGAAAACTCGTGGTGCAGGCGCCGTGAGCGGCGGACCTCGTTCTCCAGCACCTCCATCATGCGCAGGCGATTGGAGAGGCCGGTCAGCGGATCCGTGACCGACAGCCGCTCGAGCTCGGTGTGGCTCTCCCGCAGACGCGCGACCATGTTGTTGAACACGGCCGTCAGATAGCCGACTTCGCCGGTCGTCCGGGGCAAATCGACGTCCAAGTCCCCTTTCGCGACCTTCCGGGCCGCGTGGGTCAATCGATTGAGCGGACGCACGATGAGCATGCTGAGGATGTACGCGAGCGCGCCCACCACGGCGAGCAGCGCCGTGACGATCCCGAGCGTGACGTTGCGGAGCCGCGCGACCTCACGGAATGCTTCGGTGGCCGGAATCTCGGCAATGACGAGCCAGTTCAGCGCCGGTACGGTGCGCGTGCTGCCCACGACGCGCTCGCCGGTGAAGCTGGAGAACTGCACCGCGCGCCCCTCGCGCGCGAGCAGCCAGTTGGCCGCTTCGCGCGAATATCCCTGCCGCATCAGCTCGCGCGAGCTGCCGCGGGAGCTGACAATGTGCCGGCCGGTGCGGGTGACCAGGTAGATCTGGCCGGAGTCGCCCGGCGAGAACCGGCGCAGGGTATCGGCGACGGTCTGCAGGCTGACTCGCGAAGCGAGCGCACCCAGGAGATGGGTTCCGCCCGCGCCCCGGCCGGTGCGGCGCACCGACATGATCGGCACAAACACCAGCATCTCCGCGTGCGTGCCCGTGGAATCCCAGTAGGGCGCGCCGAGGGCCCATTCCTTCTTGGTGAGCTCCGCGGCCCATCCGGGGGCCAGGGCGACACGCGCCGGCTGCACGGCGCTGGTCGCGACGACATGGCCGTGCTGATCGAGGACGAGCAGCTCGGAGTAATCGGGGAAGCGCTCGCGCACCGCGTGCAGATAGTCGGTGAGGCGCTTGAAGTAGATGCCGTCGTGGACCGGCTCGCCCTTGGCGAGCGGAATCCGCTCGAGGTTTTCCGTGACTTCGTACGAGCTGGAGAACACGCGCAAATCGTAGCGCAGCTCTTTCGTCCACAGATCGACTTCCCGCACCGCCTGGGCGCTGACGCCCAGCAGCTCTTCAGAGGCCTTGGCCTGGAGCGCGCGCTTGTTTTCGATGTAGGAAATCCATACGGTCGTCAGCGACGGGATCAAGGTCGCGACGACGCCGAACATGAGCATCTTGGTGCGGATGCTGGCGAGCCAACTGTGCCTCTCCACGGTGCCCACAAGATTCATCCGAAGGACATTATTGCAAGTCAGGTGGCGTAACCGTGCGTAGAATCACAGCATGCGAGCTG
>DASTDR010000513.1:0-5140 GCA_035710265.1 Gemmatimonadales bacterium
TGCTGCCCGGCGGGAGCTTGAGCGCCGGCAATCCGTGATGCAGCGCGACGCGGCCGCTGAACGTCCACGTTCCCGTGGGCGCGTTGAACGGAAACCACTCTCGCCACTTCGCCCGCAACCGGCCCAGGCGCGGGAAGCTGGCCGCCGACGGGTACACCGGAATTCGGGATTGCATCATGCGGGACTCCCGCGCCGGGCCCGGCGCAAATGCACGGCGCGCACCAGCTTCTGCAAACCGGGGACTCGCTTGGCCGTCTCGCGCAACCCGTAGCGCATCCAGTAGGCGTACCGGCCGCTCACCGACGGAGCGAACAGCAGCAGCCGATAATGCGGGCGCAGCCGCGGTTCCCAGTCGGACTTCCAGGTCATGTTGGCCGCGAGGAAATCGAGCGCCTCCATCCCATGCGCGAGACCGTAGCGCACCAGCCGAGCGGTGAGCAGCTGCCCGGGAGCGTACGGGGCGAACTCGAGGTTATACGCGGTCTTCTGGAGGTACATGGTGCGTCCTCGTACCAGCAGGAAATGCGCGGCGGCAGGCTGGCCGCGCACCGACAGAATCGGAATCCAGATCTGGTCGGGCGCGCTGGCGACGAGCCGTTCGTAAAACGTCTTCACGTTGGCCTGCTGAAACACCGCGGTCCCGTGCCGGCTCTTCCAGCTGCCGGAGTCCAGCTCGTAGTAGATCTGGAATGCGCGCTCCAGATCCTTGTCCATCGCGACCTCGAATGTGACGTCACCCAGGGCCTTCAGCCGGTTTTCACGGTTGCGCAGATTGGATTTGAACTTTCTGCTCAGCCCTTCGTCCCAGGAGGCTGGTGGCGGCGCGAGCGCCCGCCACGGCGAATCGAAGGTCTGCTCCACGTGCGTGCGCCAGCCGCGCTGCGCCGCGATCTTGAGGCCGCTCGCCAGGGTCCGAGAGCCTTCCGGCAGATGGTCGAGCCGGATGACGTCGCAGCGCTCGTCATCGCACAGGGTCTCCCACAGCCGCTGCTCAACGTCGGGCTGCCCCGGCGCAGCGAGAAACTCGAACCGCGTGCACTCGACGTTCGTGAGCGACTGCACAACGGCGATCCTGCGCCCCGACCAGTGTTCGGTCAGGCGCTGCAGCGCGGCCAGTCCCACGAGCTTGCCGTCGTCCCAGGCGCCGAGCAGGTGCGGTGCCTTGGGCTGGAACGCCGCGATCCACGAGCTCGCCCACGGCTCGTCGATGAACGCCGCGCTGATGGACTCCTGGGACGCGAGCTCGCGCCAGGCCGCGCGCTCCTCATCCGACAGCCCGTTGAGGACGCGAACCTCGAGGCTCGGCTGTGCCTGCGTCAATTCCTGAGTCATACGTCAGGACCATGGGCAGAATCCTTGCCATCGAATCGTGCTGGCCGGGAGGCTACACCGAGCCAGGGTGTTGCGCGCGCGCACAGGTTGGCCGAGACAAAATGCCGCAGCCGTTCGGAGCCTCGCAGCACGGAACTTGATGAGGGAGCCGTCGATGCTCGTCCTCCACATTGTGGCCCCCGGCGAGATCGGCGGTCTGGAGCGTGTGGTGCAGCTGCTGGCGCAGGGACAGGCGCGAGCAGGTCTCGACGTCCACGTCGCTTTGGTCCTGGATCAGCCTGAACACCCCTTCGCCGCGTCGCTGGCGGCAGGAGGGGTGGGCGTGACGCTCCATCCCCTCGTGGTTCCGGGCCGAGCCTACGGCCGCGAACGGGCGTTGGTCCGGGAGTTATGCCGTGAGCTGAGGCCCGACGTCGTGCACACGCACGGCGCCCGGCCCGATGTCGTGGACGCGCCCGTCGCACGCCGGCTGGGTATCCCGACGGTGACGACCGTACACGGATTTTGTGGCGGAGGCTGGAAGAACCGCCTGTACGAACGGCTGCAGCGCCGCGCGTTCCGCAACTTCGCCGGCGTGGTCGTCGTTTCCCGTCCGCTCCGAGACCAACTGATCCAGGGCGGCGTTCCGGCGAGCCGGATTCACGTGGTGCAGAACGCCTGGGGGGAAACCGCACCGCTGCTCGATCGCACCGCCGCGCGGCGCGCGCTCGGCGTGAGCCAGGACGGATTCCGGATCGGTTGGATCGGGCGCCTGAGTCCCGAAAAAGGTCCGGACGTGCTCATCGACGCCCTCGCGCGCCTCGTTGATCTCCCATTCAGTGTTTCGGTTGTGGGCAATGGCGAGCGGCACTCGCTCGACGGGCACGCACGCCGGTTGGGTGTCGAAGGCCGGATTCAGTGGCACGGCCTGGTGCCTGATGCCGCTCGGTTGCTCGCCGCGTTCGATGTCTTCGTGCTCAGCTCGCGCACCGAGGGTACTCCGATCGTGCTGTTCGAGGCCATGGCGGCCGCGGTGCCGATCGTCGCCGCCTCCGTAGGCGGCGTTCCCGATGTGATCTCGTCCGCGGAAGCGTTGCTGTTCCCGCCGGGAGATGCCATCGCGCTCGCCGCGGCCGTGCGCGGCATCTACCACGACCCCGCCGCGGCGCTCACGCGCGCGCAGCACGCGCGCGCGCGCCTGATCAGCAACTTCACGGTGACCCCGTGGATCAGCCGGTACGACGAGGTCTACCGGCGGGTGCGTGAGCTGGCTGCGCCGGCGGTCGTGACGGCATGACGGTCCTGGCTGTTATTGCGCTCGCGTGCTCGCTGGCGGTGTGCCTGTACACGTACGTCGGCTATCCCGCGATGCTAGGGCTGCTCGCCTTTCGCGGCGGCCGCCGCATCCCGAGCCCCGAGCCCCGAACCCCTAGCCCCTCGATAAGCATCGCGCTCCCCGTTTATAACGAAGCCGAAACGATTGCGCGCACACTGGAGCAGATCCTCGCGATCGACTATCCCGCCGCGCGCCGGCAGATCCTGGTCGTGTCGGACGCGTCCACGGATGGGACCGATGCCATCGTGATGCGGTTCGCTGCGCGGGGCGTGGAGCTGCTGCGCCTCCCCGAGCGCGTCGGCAAGACCGCGGCTGAAAACGCGGCCAGAACGAGGCTCACGGGAGACATCATCGTCAACACCGATGCTTCGGTGCGAATCGACGTGGCAGCCGTTAAACACCTGGTCGCAGCGCTCGACGATCCCTCCGTCGGTGTGGCATCGGGCCGCGATATCAGTGTGTCCAATCTCGATGACCGCTCGAATCCCGGCGAACAAGCCTACGTCGGCTACGACATGTGGGTGCGGGATCTCGAAACCCGGCTGTCCGGGATCGTCGGCGCATCGGGATGCCTGTACGCGATTCGTCGCGATCTGCACCTGCAAACCATGCCGGACGGCTTGAGCCGCGACTTCGGCTCGGCGCTGGTGGCGCGCGAGGCCGGGTACCGTGCGGTATCAGTCCCGGCGGCGGTGTGCTACGTGCCGCGCAGCACGTCGCTGCGGCGCGAATACCGTCGGAAGGTGCGCACGATGGCGCGCGGGCTGCGCACGTTGTGGTTCAAGCGCGCGCTGCTCAATCCCGCCCGCGCCGGACTGTTCGCGTGGATGCTGTGGAGCCACAAACTCTGCCGCTGGCTCACGCCCTGGCTCGGCGTGATCGGCCTGGCGGCGCTCGCCGTGCTTGCCCCTTCCCACTGGTGGGCCGCTCTGTGTGTCGCTGGGGCCGCGGCGGCCGGCGTCGCCACCGGGCTCGGCTTTCTGTGGCCGGAACGGCGCCCGCTGCCCCGGCTGCTGGCCCTGGTGTCGTTTGCGACCAGCGCGAATATCGCCGCGCTGCATGCGTGGATTCGCGCGCTCAGCGGGCAGGGAACCGCCGTGTGGGAGCCGACGCGGAGACGGGTGCCGGAGCGAGTGTAGCGTCTTGTCACATCGGTCGCGCACGTGTGGTAGCGGTGCGACGGTGGCAGGCGTGGCAGCACTGAGACGGCAAGGCAGAGCAGGGCCTGCGATGGGTATGCGTCTTGCCTTGAACGCCCTCCGATGACACCGAAGAACCTTCCGATGATCCGGGAACAGGGCTCCCCCCCCTCCCACTCGACGCTGCACCCTGTCGACGCCGCCCTGCGCGCCGGCGCTCCTCCCGCTCCTGCGTCCGCGCACTACGGTCTCCACGAGTCGGGACCCGATTGGCGTCGCATTGCGAGCGCGTTGCTGCGGTTCAAGTGGATCGTGCTGCTGGCGTTGCTGCTCGGCGTCGGAGCGGCATTCGCCGCGACGCGTGTGCTGCCGCCGGTTTACAAGGCGCAGGCGAACGTCTGGATCGATGCGCCGGACAGCCGGCGCCCGGATGCCGCAGCCGACGCGCGCGGACCGATTCGCCAGGGCGCCCTGCTCGACGCGGACGCCTGGGTCGAGCTGCTCAAGTCCTACGTCGTGCTCGATCAAGTCGTGCGCGACATGCGCCTGTACCTCGAGCTTCAGAAGCCCGCCGACCGCCCGAACTTCCTCACGTTCCGCGTGAACGACACGTTCCGGCCCGGTGAATACCGGCTTCGGGTGAGCGGCGACGGCCGCCAGTTCACACTGGAGGATGCCAAGGGACAGGAGCTCGAGCGCGGCACGGTGGGTGACTCGATCGGGAAGGCCCTGGGTTTTCTCTGGGCTCCGGCGCCGGGAAGCCTGCCGCCCGATCGCACGATTGAATTCGCGATGGTGTCGCCGCGCGATGCCGCGACCCGGCTCGGCGAACAGCTGATTGTTCGCATGGACCTGAACGGCAACTTCCTCGCGCTCGAGCTGCGGGGCACGAACCCCGTGCTCATCGCCGGAACCCTCAATGCGGTGACGCAACGCTACGTCGAGGTCGCCGCCCAGCTCAAGCGCGACAAGCTCACCGAGCTCACCAAGCTGCTGCACGACCAGCTGACCACCGCACAGCGCAACCTCGACGACGCGGAGAACGCGCTGGTCAAGTTCCGCACGCGCACGATCACGCTGCCGTCGGAACGCGCGGCCGGGGACGTCGCTGGCCCCGCGACGGGCGATCCCGTGCGCGCGACCTTCTTCGACATGCAGCTCGAGCGCGACCAGCTGCGGCGCGATCGCGAAGCGATCGATCGGCTTCTGAGTGATGCCGGAAGCTCCGGGGGGGGCCTCGCGATCGCCGCGCTCGCGGCCGTGCAGTCGGTCCAGGAATCGCCAGAGCTGTCGAGTGCGCTCAAGGAGCTGAGCGAAAAGGAGGCGCAGTTGCGCGCCTATCGCTATCAGTACG
>DASTDR010000514.1:0-3909 GCA_035710265.1 Gemmatimonadales bacterium
GCCCTCGCCGCCACGTTGCCGGTGGTGCACCTGAGCTATGGATTTGGGTTCCTGCGGGGGCTGCGCGCGGCTGTGCTGGGACGGGGCCGCTGGCGTGACCCCGCCGCCGTGCCCATGTCTCGTTGAGGAGGACCGCGGCGATGGCTAGCGGCAAGCCGCTCTCCGGGCCCGCGATCGCGGGCTTGATGTATCACGCGGTGACCGACGATCCCAGGTCTTCCGGATTCCAGCGGCCCGGGGCGCTGCCGTACACGTTGACGCGGGCGGCGTTTCAGCGGCACCTGGACACCATCGCGCGGGGGCCGATCCAGCCACAGCTCGTCACCGATCTCGGTCTCGGCACCACTGGAAATAACCATGCGCGCCATCTGTTGCTGACGTTCGACGACGGCGGAGCGAGCGCGATGTACGTCGCCGAAGAGCTGGCTCGCCGGCAATGGAAGGCGCATTTCTTCATCATCACGGGCCGCATCGGCGAGCGCACCTTTCTCAAGCCCGATGAGATTCGCGCGATTCGAAGCATGGGGCACCTCGTGGGCACGCACTCGCACACGCATCCGGACATTTTCCGCAACCTGCCGCGCGAGCTGATGGCGACCGAATGGCGCGTGAGCCGCGCGATCCTGGAGGGGTTGCTGGGCGAGCCCTGTTGCGCCGCGTCGGTCCCGGGCGGCGACATCTCGCGCGTCGTGCTCGAGTCGGTGGCGGAATCGGGAATGCGCTATGTGTTCACGTCCGAGCCGCTCCTGACTCCGGCGCGCGTAGGCGACACCTGGATCCTCGGCCGCGTGATTCTGAAGGCCGGCGTCACGGCGGCGACGATCCGGGAGTTGATCGCGTTCCGCGGCTGGCAGCGCGCGCAGCTGCTCCGCCGCCTCGGCGGGATCGCGCGCGCGCTGTTCCCTCCCTTGTACGCGCAGTACGTGCGGCTGCGCACCCGTGAACGGCAGTCCTGAACGCCGCCTCCGGCTGCTGCTGATTACGAGCGAGTGGCCGCCGCCGGGCGGCAAGGTTCGACGGCGGGCGGAGGCGCTCCACGCGGCCGGGCTCAGTGTCGAGGTCTTCGCGTTCCGCGGCAGCCGCAATCCGTTCAACTATATCGCCGCGTGGGCGCGGCTGCGGCCGCGGCTGCACCGCCACCGCTACGATCTCGCGCACGCGCAATGGGGCACGGATGCCCTGATCGCATTCCCCAATCGCGTCCCGCTCGTGGTGTCGGTCGGTGACCAGGTTGTGCGCGGGCTGGCGCGGTTGGCGACGAGCTGGGCGGTGCGCCGGGCGGACGCCGTGATCGTGGGGTCGGAAGACATGCGCCGCCGCGTGCATACCCGCGCGCCCGTGCATGTGATCGGCCGGGACCTCGAGCCCGCCGCGCGAACCGCGCGGCTGGTCGAGGTCTACAGCTCCGTCGTGCTCCGAAGCTAGCGCGACGCCATCACGGCGAGGTTCGCGTCACGAGGAACGTGTCGAACTCCGGCCCGGTCTGCGGTGCCGGGGATGTGGCGAGCCCGATCGGCGCAGCCGGCTGCACGCCGCGCATCGGAATCGAGATGACACTGCCCGACACGGTGCCACGCAGCACCGGTGCCCCAAACAGGTCCTGTACGTTTCGCACTTCGTAGCGGTCGCCCGGCGCGAGGACCCCCCCCACATCGACGTCCACGTCGGCCTGTCGCCCCCAGTTGTAGACCACGACATGCGCCCGCCCGGTCTCGTATGGATTGGGGCGGACGAATACTCTCGTCTTGGAAGGAGGCGCCGTGAGCTCGACGTTGTTGCGCCAGATCTGCCCGCGCGCACCCGGCTCGCGTTGCGACACGAGCGGTCCACGCGACCCGATGCCGATGAGCGTGTCGTCCGACACGCGCGCTGCGGTCCAATACCCGAACCGAAAGACCGGAGACCCGCCGGCAAAGTAGTTTCGCTCGACGACCACGTCGCCATTGCGCAGCGTTCTCCACCCCACGATCACATTGGCCTCGGCGCGCAGCACCGGTGAGAAGTACGTCATGTTGTTCCGGATCGTCGCGCCGGCGGCATACCCGTCGCCACCCAGGAGGATGTTCGCGGTCAGGGTCCGCCGCTCCGCATGGCTCCCGTTGTTGAACGAGACGTTCCCCTCGATCGTGATGTTCATCAGTTTTCCCGTGCTGGCATTGGTAAAGGCGTGTATGCCGTACCCAAACTGGTTGAACACCACGTTGTCCCGTGCGACGAGCGGCCCGGTGTAGCTCTTGATGTACAACCCGTGCGCGTGACCCTTCCCATGCTCGGGGTCCCGCCAGCCATTGTTATAGATGATGCAGCCGGCGATCTCGACGTCGGCGTACTTTGCGTCGGTGTAAAACGCGACGCCGCCGTCATGCACGATCAGATTGATGAACTTCGTGTGAGCGGCGTAATTCACGATGAGACCGGGCCGCTTCGCTTCGCGCCGCGGATCGGAATTCGTCACCTCGAAGCCCCAGAAGACGCTGTACTCGCCTTTCACTTGCCACGTATCGCTGCGGGAGCTGGCCCCATCGATAACAGCCCGCTCCCCGGGAAACTGGCGCACGACCACGGGGAGGCCCGGCCGCCCGGCCACCGCACTGCGAAAGGCGCCACGATAGGTGCCCGCGCGCAGCCAAATCGTGTCACCGGGCTGCACACGCCCCGCCCCCCCGGCCAATGCCGTGGCGAGATCCCATGGCCGCCGTTCGCTGCCGTCCCCCGCCCGCGAGCCGCTGGGCGAGGCGTAATAGCCGCGCCCCGCCGTCGGCGGGACGACGCTCGCCGGCGGCGCCTGCAAGAGGGCTAGCACGATCCACAACCAATTCACGATGATCTCCTACGCAAGACGTCTGCCATCACGCAATGCCCGCACTCGCGGCCTAGATCCGTCCTCATTCGGTATTAATCCCACCATAGTTGGCCCGTTTCGTGCAAAGACAGGGCGCGGCAACGGTTCAGCCCTGCGAGGCGTCTCGCGGGAGTAGCTCAGAGAGAGCGCCGGGGAAACCACCTCGGAGGTCGCGGCTTCAACACCGCCTCCCGCTCTCGCCTCACGGGAAAGGGCCTGCTCTGTATCCACAGCCGAAAGCGACTCGTCGCTACCTCATACCCGCGGGCGTCAGTGGCGTGACGCTGCTGCTGCTTGGCGCCTGTCCGGGCAAGATCACCGACCCGACCTACGTCCTGACCCTATCGCCGCCAGCGGTGACGCTCTACGTCGAGGACAATCGGCAGTTCAGCGCCACGCTGGTCGATGACGGCGGCAACCCCGTCGAGTCACCGATCACGTGGAGGATCGACAATCCCAGCGTCGCGGACGTAGACGCCCATGGCCTCGTCCGCGCCGTGAGTCCCGGAACTGCCACGCTTGAAGCAACCGCGCAGGGAGCCGTCGCCAGTGCGGCGGTCACCGTCGCCGCGGACACCGGCCAGGCCATCACCATTTCGCCCAGCGGCGCGAACCTGTTCGTTGACGCCAGCCAGCAGTTCCTGGCAGCGGTGACCGATCGCAACGGCGACACGCTCACGACCTCGGTGCACTGGGACAGCGACAATGAAGGCGTGGCGCGGGTGAACGACACGGGCCTCGTCACCGGCGTGACGGCCGGAACGACGACGATTCGCGCCCGGGGGCGCGGTCTGGTCGCCAGCGCCCCCGTCACGGTATCGGCGCGACCGACATCCGCGGTGCTCGTGGGCGCGGGCGATATCGCCTCGTGCGGCTCGAGCGGCGATGAAGAGACGGCGAAACTGCTCGACGAGATCTCCGGCACGGTGTTCACGGCCGGAGATCTGGCATACGAGAATGGCTCGGCCGCGGACTTCAGCAACTGCTACGCGCCTTCCTCGGGACGGCACAAATCGCGCACGCGACCAAGCCCGGGGAATCACGAATACTTCACCATGGGGGCGGCT
>DASTDR010000515.1:0-26281 GCA_035710265.1 Gemmatimonadales bacterium
AGGCGGTCCATAGTCGGGCCCCAAAGCTAGGACCCCATGAAGGGGCGCTCAAGGACGGCTCAAGCGATCTTCAGGAACCCGTCCGTAGACTCACGCCCATGACCACTATCCTCGTTGTCTACGGCACGACCGATGGGCACACCCGAAAAATCGCGCAGGTTCTCGCCGAAAACTTCCGCGCGCAGTTCTGCAGCGTCGACGTCGTCGACTCGGCAGGGCAACTGCGGCGGCTCAGCCCGGAGCGCTACGATGGTGTCATCGTAACCGCCTCCGTGCATATCGGCAGTTATCAGCGCGCCGTCGCTGGGTGGGTGCGCACGCATGCGCAAACGCTGAACCTGATGCCCACGGCCTTTCTGTCCGTGTGTCTAGCGGTACTGCAAAAGGAGACGAAGCCGCGTCAGGAGCTCCTGCGGATCATGCGGCGCTTTCTCGATCGCGCCGGCTGGCGGCCGACCATCACGAAAATGGTCGCCGGGGCATTGCCCTATACCCGCTACACTTGGCTGAAGCGGATGATGATGAAGCGCATCGTGGCCAAGGCGGGCGGCGACACGGATACGACCCGCGACTACGAGTACACAGACTGGAGTGACCTGCGCACGTTCTCCCGCGACTTTGCGGAGCTGACGGCGCACCGGCTCGTGGGGGTCGCGGACCTCCCATAAATGCGACGCGCGCTGCGGACTTCACAGCGCGCGCCGGTTCGTCTTCGCAGCGTCAGCGCGACGAGGCGCGCCGCTGCCGCCCCCACCAATCGAGGAGCGCAAACGCCACGCCCATCAGGACCCAGAACGCGATCCGCAGCCAGTTCCCCGAGGTGAGCGCGTCCATCGTGGCGATGCCGAAGAACAACAGAAACATCGTGACGCCCGGCCAACCCATGTGCTGCTCCCGTTGAGGTCGGTGTCGAACCCTACCAGACCCATCGTGAAGGCTGTCTGAAGCTCGTGTGATGAGAAAATCCTCATGGCGGCTTCATGGGGAATTGTGCGCCGCCGAACGAGGCTTGTGGTGATGGCTCAAGGAGGCCTCATGAACTTGGCACACGCGCATCTCATCCTCAATCACCTGCCGGTGCTCGGCACGATCTTCGGGGTCGCGCTGCTGGTGTGGGCCGTCCTGCGGCGCAACGAAACGCTGCAGCGCGCCGCGCTCGCGACGTTCGCGGTCGCGGCGCTGACGGCGATTCCGGTCTTCCTGACGGGAGAGCCGTCCGAAAAGATTGTCAAGGATCTTGCTGGAACCGCAGAGGCGGCGATCGAAGCACACGAGGAAGCGGCCGTCATCGCGCTCATTGCGATCGAGGCGCTGGGTGCGATGGCGCTCGCGGCGCTCGTGCTGTTCCGCAAACGGCTCGTGCCGCGTCCGCTCGCCGGCGCCGCGCTGGTCTTCGCGCTCGCCACGGCCGGGTGGATGGCCCAAACCGCCAACCTCGGCGGCCGGATCCGCCATGCGGAGCTGGGTGCCACCGCGACGCAAGGACAAGACGAACATGACGACGACCGCGAAATTCGAGGGAGAGAGGGGCGTTGACCATGACCACAGCCACCCGCACGGTCCAGGAGCAGCAAACCCAAACGCGGGCGATCGAGCGGTTGATTCCGGCCTGGGACGTCCGCAGCTATCACCAAATAACCGTGCAGGCGCCGGCCGATATGGTATTCGCTGTCGCCGAGCACTTCGATCTGCAGTCGATTCCGCTGGTCCGGGCGATCTTCTGGCTGCGCGGCAAGCTCATGGGAGCGAGCCGCTCGAGCCCGCGGCGTCCTGCGGGATTGGTGGCGGAGACGAAGAGCCTGGGGTGGGGTGAACTGTATAGACGACCGGGCCGTGAGCTCGTGATGGGCGCGGTAACACAGCCGTGGCTGGCAGATGTGACGTTCACAGCCGTCCCCGAGGACGAGTTTCTCGGTTACGGCGAGCACGGTCGCGTCAAAATCGTGTGGACGATCGAGGCGGTGCCGATCGAGCCCGCGCTGACGCTGTTTCGCACGGAGACGAGAGTACGCGCGACCGATATGGCGGCGCGGGAGCGATTCCTCAAGTACTGGCGCTTCGCGCGTTACGGGATCGAGTTGATCCGGTGGCTGCATCTGCCGGCGCTGCGGCGCGCGGCGGAGCTGCAGTACCGGCTGCAAGCCGGCGGTGCCGGACGCGCGGACTGATCCCTCGGGCGATACGAGAACCCACGCCTTTCGGGAGCTGGTCTGGAGCCTGAATTCACCGCGTCAAAGGGCACACATAGGAGCGAATGATGACGACGAAACAAAGACTCGCGGCCAGAGCCAGGCGCGCGGTCGCCCGGGTGCGCGTCGTGGGGAAACTCGCGGCCAAGCGGCTCATCGCCGCTGCGGATGGCGAGTTGGTGAAGCAAGGCAAAGCCGCCAAAGCCCGGATTCGCAAGCGGACGGTGAAAGCCGCGCTCAAGAAGGTGGCGAAGACGGTGGCGTTCGCCGGCACGGCAGCGGCGACCGTAATCGCTGCGCGCGCGATGACGCGTGCGGCGAGCCGGAGAGTAACCGTCAGATCGTGACCCGCCCAGGAGTGGCCGGCGCCGGCGGAAAACGCTTCGGGACCGTGCGGGTGAAGTGACGACGCTCCCGGGCATCGGTTCCTGACGGCATGAGGAGATCCTGGAAAAAAAGGGAACGAAGAACGCGTGAAGCTCGCTTCAGCTTCCCTTCAGGATCGGCCCATCGCCCCGCGGCTAGGCTCTCGGTATGAGCGCAGCTGCCCCTCTCCTGGCCTCTCCTGAGGCGGTGTTTATCGCGCGCGGCCTCAGCAAGGTCTATCACCTGGGGGATGTGGAGGTGCACGCGCTCCGGGGGGTCGACCTGGAGTTGTATCGCGGCGAGTTGGTCGTGATTCTCGGGCCGTCCGGCAGCGGCAAGTCCACGCTCCTCAACATCCTCGGCGGGCTCGATGCCCCGACCAGCGGGGCGGTGCGGTTTCTCGACCACGAGCTGACCGGCGCGGGGGACCGCGAGCTGACCCGCTTCCGTCGCGAACACGTGGGCTTCGTCTTTCAGTTCTACAATCTGATCCCCAGCCTGACCGCGCTGGAGAACGTCGCGCTGGTCACCGAAATCGCCGCGCACCCCATGGATCCGGCGGCCGCACTCACGCTCGTTGGTCTGGGGCAGCGGCTCGACCACTTTCCGGCCCAGCTCTCGGGTGGGGAACAGCAGCGCGTGGCGATCGCGCGCGCCATCGCGAAGCAGCCCGACGCGCTGCTGTGCGACGAGCCGACCGGGGCGCTGGACTACGAGACGGGCAAGCTGGTGCTCGACGTGCTCGAGCGGGTCAACGAGGAGCTGGGCACGACGACGGCGGTGATCACGCATAACGCGGCCATCGCCGCGATGGCCGATCGGGTGATTCGACTGCGCAGCGGGCAGATCAGCGAGATCCACCGCAATCAGCGTCGTGCCCGCCCCGACGAGCTCTCGTGGTAGCCCTCAATCGCAAGTTGCGCCGCGATCTCTGGCACCTTCGGGGACAGCTGGGCGCGATCGGTGTCGTCGTCGCCTGCGGCGTGGCGACGGTCGTGACGACGCGCACCGCGTACACCTCCTTGCTTGCGTCGCGGGCGGCCTACTACGAGCAGTATCGGTTTGCGGACGTGTTCGTACGTTTGAAGCGCGCGCCCAGCTCCATCGAGTCGAAGCTCCGGGCGCTGCCGGGCGTCGCCGACGTCCAGACCCGCATCGTGGCCGGCGTCACGCTCGACGTGCCCGGGCTCGCCGAACCCGCGACCGGC
Source organism: Gemmatimonadales bacterium (assembly GCA_035710265.1). GTDB lineage: Bacteria > Gemmatimonadota > Gemmatimonadetes > Gemmatimonadales > GWC2-71-9 > 20CM-2-65-7. The sequence continues at coordinate 3,764 of DASTDR010000515.1, forward strand.
TTGCTGGTGTCGATCCCGGAGCGGGAACGGCCGGCACTGAACGACCTGCATCTGCGTCGCGGGCGATGGGTGGACCCCGCGTCCGCGGGCCGTGGCGAGGTCATCGCGAGTGAAGCGTTCAGCGCGGCAAACGGCCTCGTCCTCGGAGACTCGCTGGGCGCCGTGATCAACGGGCGCTGGCAATGGCTGCGGATCGCCGGCATCGGCATCTCACCCGAGTACGTCTACGAGATCGGCGAGGGTGGGTTGTTTCCCGACAACCGGCGCTTCGGCGTGCTGTGGATGCGGCACGATGCGATGGCGGCCGCGTTCGACATGACGGGTGCATTCAACGACGCGTCCCTGCGGCTCGAGCCCGGGGCCTCACTCGCCGACGTGCTGGCGCGGGTGGACCGATTGCTGGAGCCGTACGGCGGCCTGGGTGCGTACGGTCGCGCCGATCAGGTGTCCGCCCGGTTTCTCAATGACGAGATCGCGCAGAACCGCGTCTCGGGTACGGTCATCCCGGCGATCTTTCTGGGGATCGCCGCCTTCCTGCTGAATATCGTGCTCGCGCGGCTGGTCACCACGGAGCGCGAGCAGATCGCCGTGCTCAAAGCGTTCGGTTACGGCGACTGGACCGTGGGATGGCACTACCTCAAGTTCGCGCTCGTGGCGCTGGCGTTCGGCGCCGCCGCGGGCGTGGCGCTTGGGCTGCGCTTCGCCACGTTGACCATCATGCGCTACGCCGAGTTCTACCGGTTCCCGCAATTCGTTTTCCGGCTCGATTGGACCGCGCTGACGCTCGCCGTGCTGGTCACGCTGGCCGCCGCCGTGCTGGGCGCAATCAACGCGGTACGCCGTGCCGTACGGCTGGCGCCGGCCGTCGCCATGCAGCCCGAGCCGCCGGCGCGGTTCCGCGGCGGCGTGTTCGAGAGCCTGGGTCTGGATCGGGCGCTGCGCGTTCCCGGGCGGTTGATCGCGAGGAGCCTCGAGCGGCAACCCCTCAAGGCCGCGTTGTCGGCGCTGGGGATCGCGCTCGCCGTCGCGGTTCTGCTCGTGGGTCGCTTTTTCGTCGACGCGATCTTGCGGATTGCGGACGTGCAGTTCCGGCACGTGCAGCGCGAGAATCTGACCGTCGTCTTCAATGCGCCCAGCGCCGCCCAGGCGGTCTACGAGCTGGGCCATCTCCCCGGCGTCCTCAAAGTCGAGCCGTTTCGCAGCGTTCCCGCGCGCTTGCGCGCGACGCACTACAGCCGCCGCGGTGTCGTGCTGGGACTGCCGGGAGACGCCGAGCTGCGGCGTCTGGTGGGGGCCGATTTCCGCGTCACGCCCTTACCGCCCGAAGGAGTCGTGCTGACCGGCAAGCTCGCAGCGATCCTGCACGTGGCGCCGGGCGACAGCGTCACGGTCGAGGTGCTTGAGGGCGCGCGCCCGGTGCGGCGGGTGCCGGTCGCCGGCACGGTGGACGAGCTGCTGGGACTGGCGGCATACATGGACGCCGGCGCGCTGCATCGGCTGCTGCAGGAGGGCAACACGCGCTCGGGCGCGTTCCTACGGGTGGATCCGGCGGCCGCGGCGTCATTATATCAGCGCCTGAAACACCTCCCTGGCGTAGCGGGGGTGTCGAACCGCGACGCGGCGCTCGCCAGCTTCGAAGCGACGCTCGCGAGCAGCATCGGGTTGGTGACCACGATCCTGATCGGCTTCGCCGGCGCGCTGGCCGTCGCCATGGTCTACAACGCCGCTCGCATCGCCCTGTCGGAGCGGGCGCGCGATCTCGCGAGCTTGCGCGTGCTCGGCTTCACCCGGGGCGAAATCACGGTGATGCTGCTTGGTGAACAGGGAGTGCTTGTATTGGCCGGCGTCGGGGCAGGGCTCGGCATCGGCTACGGGTTATGCGCGATCCTGGCGCGGCTCTATCAGTGGGAGCTGTTCCGTATTCCGCTCGTGCTCAGCAGCCGCACGTATGCGTTCGCCATCGCGGTCATCGCGATGTCCGCTGTGTTCTCCGGTCTGCTGGTGCGGCGACGGCTCAATCGGCTGGACCTTGTAGCAGTGCTGAAGATGCGGGAGTGAGCGGGACGGAGGTGGGGGCGGAGGATGAAAGTCACGACGAAGCAGGCTGGCCTCGGGGTCATCGCGGTCGCGGTCGTATACGGCGCATTTGCGCTCTTGCGGCCGGAGCCGGTTTGGGTCGAGACCGCGCGCGCCGTGCGCGGGTCGCTTCAGGTCACGGTGGACGAAGAGGGCGAAACGCGTGTCCGTGATCGGTTCGTGCTCGCGGCGCCTGTGCCGGGCCGGGTGGAGCGGATTCGCGTGCGCGAAGGGGATTCAGTGCGCCGCGGAGTGATCGTAGCGCGCGTCTTCCCCGTCCCACTCGATGCGCGGACCCGAAATGAGGCGGTGGCGCGGTTGAGTGCCGCCGAGGACGCCCAACGCGCGACCGCGACCGGCGTGGAGCAGGCGAAGGCGGCGCTTGACCAGGCGCGCCGCGAGCGGCGGCGCGCGCAGTCGCTCGTCGCGGAGAACGCCATGGCCACGGAAACGCGGGAGCGCACCGAACTGGAGGAAGAACTGCGCGTGCGCGACTTGGAATCGGCCGAGTTCCGGGCGCAGGCGGCGGCGCACGAAGTCGAGCTGGCCCGCGCCGTGCTCGCGAGCGGCGGCGAGCCGATCCCCATCAGGTCCCCCGTTGCGGGCAGCATCCTGCGCGTCCCCGAGCCCAGCGAGCGCGTGGTGGCGGCGGGGGCGCCGCTCGTCGAAGTCGGCGACCGCGCGCACCTCGAAATCGTCGCGGATTTCCTGTCCTCCGACGCGGTGAAGGTCCCGCGCGGGGCGCCCATGCTCATCGAAGGGTGGGGAGGGGAGACGCTGCACGGCCATATTCGCCTGGTGGAGCCGTCGGCCTTCACGAAGGTCTCGGCGTTGGGCGTGGAGGAACAACGCGTCAACGTGATCGGCGACCTGCTCGATCTGCCGCCCGCACTCGGCGATCGCTATCGCGTGGAAATCCGCGTCGTAATCTGGAGCGCTGACAGCGTCCTGACCGTTCCGGCGAGCGCGCTGTTTCGCACGGGCGATGATTGGCGCCTGTTCGTGGTGGAGCAGGGCCGGGCGCGGCCGCGAAACGTCACGGTCGGCCACCGCACATCATTGCAGGCCGAGATCACCGATGGAATGCGTGAGGGAGAAGTCGTCATTCGCTACCCAAGCGACCGCGTGAGCGACGGCGTGCGCGTCGCCGAACGCCGCTGATTCCGGAACCGCAGCTCATGATCCCGTACGCCGGATCGACAATACGCGGCGCCGGATGAAACGACTTTCATGCTGAATTCATTGTTTATTCGCGCTCGCCAGGCAATGCTGGGCCATGACCACCCGGAGGCCTGATGGGTGGGACGCGAAGGAGGCCACCATGCAGGGCGGAATGAACAACGAGCTCTGGCTTTCTCACGCAACTGAAACCGAGCCGCAAGTAGATCTCCAGGACCGAATCTGGGACGAGCTGCACTGGGGATGCGCGACGCAAGTCGACGATGTGAAGGTGTGGGTGCAGGATTACGTGGCCACGCTCACCGGGTCGGTGCCTTCGTATTCCGCCCGCATCGCCATCCAGGACGCCACCGAACGGGTGCCTGGCGTGCGTGAGGTCTCGAATCAGTTGCGGGTCGTGCTGCCGGCAGCGGACCGCCGATCCGATGACACGCTCGCGACGGCGGTGGCGAATGCGCTGGAGTGGGATGTCCGCGTGCCACACGTCAAGTTGTCGGTGCGGGTGGAGGACGGCTGGGTCACGCTGCGCGGGTCGGTTGAGCGCCAGTGCCAGCGTGGCGCCGCCGAGGACAGGGTCAGCCACCTCACCGGCGTCCAGGGGATGCGAAACGAGATCGTCATCGAGCCGGCGCAAACGCCGCCCGACTTCCAGCGCCGTGTCAGGGACGCGCTCCAGCACGTCGAGCTCCGCGGGTCACACATCTCGCTCGAAACCGACGACCGCTCCGTGACGTTGCGCGGACGGGTGCATTCGCTGGCCGAGCGGCATGCGGTCGAGCGCGCGGTATGGGGCACCCCGGGAGTCGCTGCCGTCCAGGACTTGCTCACGGTTCGCTGAGGCCACAGCTTTGGCGCATGGCACTGCGCCGCGGTATCTACATTGTGCCCACGCACCGCTGGTACATCGAGCGGACGGTCTGGCTGATCGCTGGATTGGTGCTCCTCACCGGCACCACGCTCGCGCTCTGGGTTCACCCCTACTGGATCCTGTTGGTCGTCGCCACCGCCTGGGCATCGATCGCCGTTTCGCTCAGCGGCTTCTGCATCGTGGGAAACATCCTCTACCGGCTGGGATCCACGCCGATGCTGGGGCGGCCGGGAAAGGGGAACTGGTATTTCATGCAGACCGACCGGTGGTATCTGGAGCGGCGGATTTACCTGGCCGTCGGTATCAATCTCACCGTTGCCTCTGTGCTGTCGCTGGTCCACAGCCCGTGGTGGTTGACGTTCACCGCGTTCGTGGGCCTGGCGATGCTCTGGTTCGCCACGACGGGCTATTGCATCATGGCGAATAGCCTGTACTGGCTCGGCGCGGAGCCGCGACTCCGCCCGGAGTCGCAGGAGCGCGCTCGCGCCGCCCCGCTCCCGGGCATCGTCCAGCCGCAGTAAGAGATCTTCACAGCGGACTCAGCCGAATCTCACGCCCTCCGGCGTTCTTAGGAAGGAAGCAGATCCTTTCACCGGAGCGGAACATGACACGGTACATGAACGAAGCGTCTTGGGACCGCGCGCTGCGCGTGGTTGCCGGCCTCGCCCTGTTGTACCTGGGCTGGACCGGAGTCGTCGGCGGCACCCTCGGCTGGATCTTGAAGGTCGGCGGCTTCCTGCCGCTCGTCACGGGCGTCATCGGCTGGTGCGCCGTCTACGAACTGTTTGGCGTCTCGACGTGTGCTACGCCGCGTGCCCCGGGCGCCGCATGACCAGCCCCAATTCGCAGTTCACGCTCGCCTTGTCGCTCCGCGACGGCTACACGTTCGACGTCGAATTCGCCGCCGGCGAAGGGCCGTCGCTGGTCGTGGACGAGCTGCCGCCGCTGGGAGAAGCGAACGGGCCGAATCCGGCGCGTCTGCTGGCGGCGGCGGTGGGCAGTTGCCTCAGCGCGAGCCTGCTGTATTGCCTGCGGAAATCACGGATCGAGGTTGAGGATCTGCACACTACAGTAGAAGGGACCATCGTCCGGAACGAGCATGGGCGGCTGCGAATCGGCGGGATCCGCGTTCGCTTGGCGCCCGAGCTCACGGCCGAGCAGCGCGGCCGAATAGGGCGCTGTTTGGATCTGTTTCAGGACTTCTGTATCGTGACCGAGAGCGTCCGCGACGGCATCGCCGTGGACGTCGTGGTGGAGCCCGCTCTCACGCCGGCCGGTTACGCCTGAGAAGCGCGTGCAGCGCACCGGCCACGAAGGCCAGAGCCAGTGTGATGGTCAACGCGACGGCTGCGTGGTGAGGGTGCACGTGCGCGATCTCGCTGCTGTGGAGCAGGAAGGCCGCCGACAGTAGCGTCATCATGGTTCCACTCCTTTCAGCAAATCCGAGGGAGCTGATCCCCCGGCAACATGTCTACCACCCGGGTGCCGCCGATCCCCGTCTCGAGCACCACGAGACCGGGGTGCTGCTCGGTGACTCGTCCGATCCGGACAGCGGCCCGGCCCAGTGGGTGGCGTCGCAGCGCCTGCACGGCCTCGTCGGCCAGCGCCTCGGGCACGAAGGCGACGAGCACGCCCTCGTTCGCGACGTATAAGGGATCGAAGCCGAGCATCTCGCACGCCGCTGCGACCGGGCCCGGCACGGGTAGCGCCTGCTCATTCAGCACGATGCCGACGCGCGCCGCCGCGGCGATCTCGTTGAGCGCGCTCGCGACTCCCCCACGCGTGGGGTCACGCAGAGCCCGCACCGCATCCCCGACGGTGCTGCGCAGCGCTTCGACGAGCGGCATCAACGCGGCGGTGTCGCTGCTCACCTCGGCCTCGAACGAGAGGCCTTCGCGCGCCGCCATGATGGCGATGCCGTGGCAGCCGATCGGACCACTGATAATGACGGCGTCGCCCGGCTGCGTGCGCGCCGGCGCCGGCGCGAAATCTGGCGGCCTGAGTCCAATGCCGGTGGTGTTGATGAAGATGCCGTCGGCCTTGCCGCGCTCCACCACTTTGGTGTCGCCCGCGACGAGCATGACGCCGGATGCGCGCGCCGCGTCCGCCATCGCCCGAACCACGCGATCGAGCACGTCGAGCGACAAGCCCTCCTCCAACACAAAGCCCGCCGAAATCCACTTGGGGATCGCGCCCATCATCGCGAGATCGTTGACCGTCCCGTGAACCGCGAGCGAGCCGATGTTGCCGCCGGGAAACTCGAGGGGCTGAACCACGAACGTATCGGTGGAGACCGCGAGCGCGTGACCGTGGACGTCCACGATCGCCGCGTCCCCGAGCTGGGCGAGAATGTCGTTGCCGAAATGCGGGAGGAAGCACTCGCGGATCAGGGCGGCGCTCATCTTCCCGCCGGACCCGTGCCCGAGCTGAACGCGGTCGGCCGTGGTGATTGGGGCGGGGCAGACCAGCGTCATACGGGGCGCGCGCTCCGGAACCGCCCGTAGTTGTAGTACGCCGCGCACGCGCCTTCGGAGGAGACCATGGGCGCGCCGAGCGGGTGCTCGGGCCTGCACATCGTGCCGAACGCGGGGCAGTCAAAGGGTTTGAGCACGCCGCGCAGGACGTCCCCCGCGCGGCAGATCTCCGGCTCGGCGGTGTGAATCCCATCCACTGCGAAGCGCCGTTCGGCATCGAACTCGGCGAACTCTTCCCGGATTCCCAGCCCGCTGCGGGGAATGGGACCGATGCCGCGCCAGTTGCGGTCGACCAGCTCGAACACACGGGACACGAGATCCTGCGCCGGTTGGTTGCCGTCACGCCGCACCGAGCGTACATACTGGTTCTCGACCTCATGGCGTCCGTCTTCGAGCTGGCGTACCGCGAGCAGCATGCCTTCCAGAATGTCGAGCGGCTCGAATCCGGTTACGACGATCGGCACGCGGTATTTGGCCGCGATCGGCTCGTATTCCGTCCATCCCATGATCGTGCACACGTGCCCGGCAGCAAGAAATCCCTGGACGCGATTATCCGGCGACTCGAGCAGCGCCGTCATCGCCGGCGGTACGGTTACGTGCGACACCAGCACGCTGAAATTGTTGACCCCCAGCTGCTGCGCGCGCCACACCGCCATCGCGTTGGCCGGCGCGGTCGTCTCGAACCCCACGGCGAAGAACACGACCTGCTTATCCGGGTTCTTGCGCGCCAGCTCGAGCGCGTCGAGCGGCGAGTAGACGATGCGCACGGTGCCGCCCCGCGCGCGCACCTGCAGCAGGTCGCATTCGCTTCCGGGCACGCGCAGCATGTCGCCGAACGACGTGAAGATCACATCAGGACGCGATGCGAGCGCCAGCGCCTTGTCGATCTGCTCGAGCGGAGTCACGCAGACCGGACAGCCCGGGCCATGCACCATCTCGACCACGTCGCCCAGTAACTCGTCCAGTCCCTGCTTCACGATCGTGTGGGTCTGGCCGCCGCATACTTCCATGAGTACCCAGCGGCGCGTCGCCGAGCGCGTGATCTCGGCGACCAGCGCGCGCGCCACCTGGGGATCGCGGTACTCGCTGAGGTATCTCACGGCGTCAGATCCTTCATCCACTCGAGCTCGTCCAGCTGGCTCATCTCCTTGAGCACGTCGAAGGTGCGTTTCGCTTCCACCTCATCGACCTTGGAAATGGCGAACCCGACGTGGACGATGGCGTAGTCGCCGGGCCGGATGTCGTCGGCCACGTACGCCAGGCAGACCTCGCGCCGCACGCCGCCAAAATCGACCACGCCCATGGGGAGCCCCTGCACGTCGTGGATCTCGACCACGCGGCCGGGGATGCCGAGGCACATCAGGCGCTCGCCCGCTGCGGCTGCAGCTTCGCTTTGACGAGCTCGCCGACCAGCAACGCGGCCGGATACAGTACCTCCTCCTCCAGCTGCGCGTGCACGCTCAGCTCGGCGGCGAGCCGGATGCAGTTCTCGTCGCCGTCCGACTCGGCGGCGAGCGCAAACGCGCGGACCGCGCCCATGATCGCCCGGTGCTCTTCGATCATCAGCGGCATCTCTTCTTTGAGCCGGGCCACGAGCGGCAGGACCTCGGCCATCTCCGGCGTGACCTGCCCGCGCGCGAGGCGCGGCAGGAGGCTGAGCGGCGGCATCGCGTACTCGTCCTCACGCAGAAAATGCGGGTGCATGATGTGCGCGACTTCCCGGGCCGTTTGGCCGAGGAGTCCGGGCATTTGTCCCGCGCGCGCGAGATCGGCGTGCAGCTCCTCGTGCTCGCGACGCAGCGAAGGGGGTGACTTCATATGTGAGTCTCCTCTTGAGCTAGCAAGGCTGCAGCGACCGCGGCTTGACCGTAGCTCACCGCGCCGTCGTTGGGACTCAGGCGTCGTGGCGCCAGCACGCGCAGGCCGCGCGCCTCGAGCCGGGCGCGCAGCGACACCAGGAGGCGGACGTTCTGAAAGCACCCGCCTGAGAGCACGACGGTACCCAGGCCCGCGTGAGCCGCCAGCTGCGCGGCGAGCTCATCCGCGCCTGCCGCGACGCTTTCATGGAAGGCGGCGGCCAGCTCGGGCAGCGAAACCCCACGCTTACGCTGCTCACCGAGGGCGATCAGCAGCGGCAAGGGATCGAGCAGCCAAGTCCCGTTCTCCCGGTTCATCGGGAAGGGCAGTGGTTGGGCCGGGCGCGAACCCGCCAGCGTTTCGAGCTGCATCGCGGTCTCGCCCTCGTATTGATTGACGAGCGACACGCCGAGCACCGCGCCCGCGGCATCGAACAACCGCCCCATCGAGGACGCGAGCGGCGCGTTAAGCCGGCGGGCCATCTGCTGCATCACGACGCTGCGCACATTCAGGGGGACCGCGTCGAGCATGATCGCGAACGCCTGCGCCGCGTCGGGATCGAGCGCGAGGTACCCGAGCGCGGCCCGCCACGGTTCGCGCGCCGCCAGGTCACCACCCGGCATGCGCGCATAGCGGAGCTGCCCCACCCGACGGTAGGATACGAGGTCCGCCTCGAAGAACTCCGCGCCCCAGATATTGCCGTCGTCGCCGTATCCAGTACCGTCGAACGCGATCCCGATCACTCGCTGGGTGAGCCCATGCTCGGCAAGCACGGCGGCGACGTGCGCGTGGTGATGCTGTACGGAGATGATCCGCTCGAGCCCGAGATCGCCCGCTATACGGGTTGACATGTAGCCGGGGTGCAGGTCCCGCACCGCCACCTCGGGCTCGAGTCGGAAAAGACCTTTATAGGCTTCAAGCGCCGCGCGCCAATGCGTCAGCGTCTCGAGGTTCTCCAGGTCCCCGATGTGCTGGCTCACATAGGCGTCATCACGCTGCACGAGCGTGAACGTGTTCTTGAGATGAGGGCCCACGGCGAGCAGTTGTCGTGGGCTCGCGACGGGCAGCTTGATCGGGAGCGGCGCGTAGCCACGAGCGCGACGCAGCAAGACCGGGTCGGACCCGGCGACTCGGACGACGGAATCGTCGTAGCGCGCAACGATCTCCCGGTCGTGCAGCAGGAACGCGTCCGCAATCGTAGCGAGCCGCTTCTGCGCGTCCTCGTTGCTGATGGCGATGGGTTCCTCGCTTCGATTCCCGCTCGTCATGATCAGCGGACGCCCGACCAGCTCGCAGAGCAGATGGTGCAGCGGCGTGTAGGCGAGCATGACGCCGATGGTCCCGAGCCCGGGAGCCACCCATCCGGACAAATCGGCGCCTGGACGTTTGCGCAGCAGGACGATCGGGCGCTCGCGGGACGTCAGGAGCGTCGCTTCCGCGTCGTCGATGAACGCCAGCCTGCGCGCGTCGGCGAGCGAACGAACCATGAGTGCGAACGGTTTTGCTTCACGTTCCTTGTGCGCGCGCAGCCGTGCCACGGCCAGGTCGTCGGTTGCGTCGGCGGCCAGATGAAATCCTCCGAGGCCGCGGATCGCGACGATCTTGCCGGCTTTGAGCAGCTGTGCCGTGGTCTCGAGCGCGGATTCTCTGGTCTCCGGCGCGGAGCGAACGGGCGGCGGAGCAGACCAGAGGTGCGGCCCGCAGTCGGGACAGCTGTTGGTCTCCGAGTGATAGCGCCGATTCCCCGGCGTCGTGTATTCACGCCGGCATTGCTCGCATTGCGTGAAGGCGCGCATGCTGGTGCGCTCGCGGTCGTACGGCATGGCGTCAATCACCGTGAACCGGGGCCCACAGTCCGTGCAGGTGATGAAGGGATAGCGGTAGCGCCTATTGCCCGGGTCGAACAGCTCCGCTTCACAGGCCGCGCAGAGGGCGACATCGGGTGCGATCGGTTGGCGTCCAGCGTCGCGGCGGCTCTTCAGAATCGTGAACGAGCTGATATTCGCGGACGGGCAGGTTTCGCTCCGGAGGTCGTCGATTCGGGCGAGTGGCGGGAGGTCTGCCCGGAGCCCGGCCGTGAAGGCCGCGAGATCTTCCGGTGCCCCTTCCGCGTGGATCTGCACGTCCCCCGACGCATTGCGCACCCACCCGGCTAACCCGAAGCGCAGTGCCAGTCGATGCACGAACGGTCGGAAGCCGACGCCCTGAACGACTCCGCGCACCGAGATCCGCGCCGCAGCGCGCACCGGCGGGAGGGTTCGTACCATGGCGTTCATACCCGCACGCCGCGCCGCGCCTGGGCCCGGCAGAAGCTCAGCCACTCCCCCAGACCGTAGGGTCCGATCGCCGAAGTCATCAGGAAACCCAGCGTGGGATTGACGGCTCGGGCCAAGTCGACGGCACGCTCCAGGCGGAACGGCACGTGCTGCAACAGGTCGAGCTTGGTGAAGACAACCCACCGGGCCGCCTGAAACATCTTGGGATACTTGGACGGCTTGTCTTCTCCCTCCGTCACGGAGAAGAGCGCGATTTTCGCGGTCTCGCCCAGATCCCAGGCCGCGGGGCACACCAGGTTCCCCACGTTCTCGATAAACAACAGATCGGTTTCCCACAGATCGATCGCGTCGAGGGCGGTCTCGACCTGACGAGCGTCGAGGTGACAGGCGCCATTCGTGACGACGGCCTGGACGAGGCGGTCCGTGTATCGCGCCAGCCGATCGGCGTCGTTCTGCGTTTGCACGTCGCCGGTGACGATCGCGATGCGCAGATCCGAACCCAGCGCCGCGAGCGTGCGCTCGAGCAGGAGCGTTTTTCCAGAGCCGGGCGAGGACACGAGATTGAACGCCGGGACCTGCGCTGCCGCCAGCCGTGCGCGCACCCGAGCGGCGATCGCGTCGTTGCGGGCCATGACCCGCTCGCGGACCTCAATCGTCCGGACGGTCATGGTCCACGATTTCCAGATAGCTGAGATGGAGCGCGTCACCGGGCTCACGCAGGATCCGAGGCGTCGCGCCGCGAAACGGCGGCTCGGCGAGCAGCGCCTCGAGACAGAACTGCAGGTTCTGCGGTTCGATGCCGGCGTTGTCCCCAACCGTGACGCCGAGCGCGACGAGTGACTCCGCCTCCAGGCCGAGGCGTTCCTCCGCCATCCGGCAAACTTCGAGTGCGACGCTCATCTCATGCATGGATGCCCTCGGCGACGAACCGTTGGACGGGATGCCCGCGCCGGGTCAGCTCCTGTACGACCTGCTCCGCAAGGTCCGGCACGGCCGCTCGGATGACCTCGCTCAGCGAGCTGCGCATCTCGACGCTGGCGGGTTGCACCCCCAGCGCCACGGTGTCCGGGGGCAGTGTCCCGCGCAGCTCGGCGAGCGCGAGCACGTCGCGCAGGTCGACGTGATGCGGCGAGATCTTCGTCGCGAGGTAGCGGGGCAGCCGATCATGCTCGAGCCGCAGGAACGTGCCGGGCGGCACGCCGCCGTCGATCGCATCGATCAGGATGAGCTCGCTCGCATCCTCGATGACCGGCAGGAGATTCATCCCCCACGTCCCGCCATCGACGAGCTCGACGCCAGGCGGGAATGCGAATCGCGTCTGCAAGTGCTCCAGTGCGGCGAGCCCCAGCCCATCATCTCCCATGATGGGGTTCCCCAGTCCGATCACCACCGTGCCGCGCTTAATCATCGACATAATCCACGTCCGTGCGGACGAAGCGGCCGCCGCTCACGATCGAGGAAATCGTCCCGGTGCGTTCCAGCAAGTCGGCGCGCAACGCGAGATAGATGTGGATGGGAATGAAGATCAGGAACGCCCACGTGAGCACGTGGTGCACGAAATGCACGACCTGAATCCCGCCGAGCAGCGGGACGACCCAGCCGAACAGCGTGTACCAGAAGCCGCCCGGGTTGGCCTGGCCGTACATCGCGAATCCGGTGATCACCTGCGCCGCGGCGACCGCGTACATGCCGGTGTAGCTGAACTGCTGCAGCGGGTTGTGCCCGAGATATTGGGGAGCTTTCTCGGGCTGAATCATCAGGTAGAACTTCACCTGCTTGAACGCGTTGATCCAATCCTGCTTGCGTACCGGGAACAGCGCTTTCCACCGCTCGAACTGATTGCCGGCGAACAGCCAGTACACGCGCACGATGGCAGTGGCGACGAAGACCGCTGCCGCCGCGAAATGCAGGAACCGCATCCACCCCATCAGGTAGTGCGAGCTCGCTTCGCCGTGGGTGATGAAGTAGGGCCGGCCGATGTAGAAGCCGGTGACCACGAGGACGACGATCGAGAGCGCGGCCGCCCAATGCATCGCGCGGATCGGCCATTCCCACAGATACACCCACCGGTAGTTGCCGCTGGGCGGCGGCACCTTGTGCGACAGCGAGATCCGGGTGCGGGCGGTCATTGTACCTTCACCGCGACGACTTCCTGGCCCGTGGCATCGAGGACGTGCACGCCGCACGCCATGCAGGGATCGAACGAGTGAATCGTTCGCAAGATCTCGAGCGGTTGTTCCGGGTTGACGAGCGGGTGGTGGTCCATCAGTGCCGCCTCGTACGGCCCCGGTTGCCCCTGCGCGTCGCGCGGCGAGCAGTTCCAGGTGCTCGGCACGACGCACTGGTAGCGGGAGATCTTGCCGTCTTCGATCTGCACCCAATGGCCGAGAGCTCCGCGCGGCGCGTCCAGATAGCCGTACCCCTGCGCTTTCGCGGGCCAGCTCTCCGGCTTCCACTTGTCGCCGTTGTGCGTGCGGACGTCGCCGCCCTTGATCCGGGCCACGAGTGCGTCGTACCAGTGCGACAGCCGGCGGGCCAGCATCACCGTCTCGGCGCCGCGGGCCGCGACGCGGCCCAGGGTCGAGAACAGCGCCGCCGGACCGACCTCGAGCCGGTCGAGGACCTCTTTCACGATCACCCGCGTGTCCTCGTGCCCCGACGCGAACGCCACGAGGACACGCGCCAGCGGCCCGACCTCCATCGGCCGGCCTTCGTAGCGCGGCGCTTTCATCCAGGTGTACTTCTTGCTGCCTTGCAGATAGGTCCAGGGCGTCGGGGGGCCGTCGTATTTTGCCTTGGTCTCGCCCTCCCAGGGATGTAAGCCGGCCGCGTCCCCCTGCTCGTATTCGTACCACGAGCTGCTGATGTACTCCTTCACGAGCTGGTGATCGTACGGATAGACCTTCCGCAGATCCTTGGCGAGGATGATGCCGCGCGGGAGATAGAGCGAGTCGATGTCGCGGACGTCGCCGTCGGGGAATTCGCCGCAGGCGAGATAATTGCCGGTGCCGCCCCCGATGCCGGCCCATTCCTTATAGAACCCCGCGATTGCCATCAGATCGGGCCAATAGACCTGCTCCACGAAGCGCTGCGCCCGCCGGATCATGTCGTGGATGTCGGTGAGCCGCTCGGCGTTGATCGTCGCGGTGTCTTCGAGATTGATCGCCGAGGCCATCCCGCCGACCAGGAAGTTCGGGTGCGGGTTCTTGCCACCGAACACGGTGTGCAGGCGGATCACGTCGCGCTGCCAGTCCAGCGCCTCGAGATAATGCGCCACCGCCATGAGGTTGGCGGCCGGGGGCAACTTGTAGGCTGGATGTCCCCAGTAGCCGTTGGTGAAAATCCCGAGCTGGCCGGTCCCGACGAAGGTCTTCAGCCGGTTCTTCACCTCGGCGAAGTACGTCGCCGAATTGTTGGGCCACGGCGAGAGCGACTGCGCGAGCCGAGAGGTCGCCGCGGGATCCGCGGAGAGCGCGCTGACGACATCGACCCAGTCGAGCGCATGCAAGTGGTAGAAGTGGATCACGTGGTCCTGCACGAACTGCATCCCGTGAATCAGGTTGCGAATCAGGTTCGCGTTGGGCGGGATCCGGATGTCGAGCGCGTCTTCGACCGCGCGGCACGACGCGACCGCGTGTACCACGGTGCAGACGCCGCAGATCCGCTGCGTGAAGGCCCAGGCGTCTCGGGGATCGCGACCCTGCATGATGATCTCGATGCCTCGGAACTGCGTCGACGTGGCCCACGCATTCGTGATGCGCCCGTTGTCGGCCTGCGCTTCGATCCGCAGGTGACCCTCGATCCGGGTGAGGGGATCGACGACGATCCTAGTCGTGGCCATTGCCGCTCCCTCCCTTGGGTCCGGGGTCCTTCTCGGGCGTGGATTCGATCACCGGCAGGGCCTTGCGGCGCTCGCGCATCTGATGAACCCCCGTCGCGACGGCGTGCGCCGCGACGCCGGCCGCGGCGCCCACCGCCAGCGCGGCCCCGATCGTGTCCGCATAGCGCTCCACCCCGAAACCCGCGACGTCGGGCAGGCGGCCATAGAACGGGGTCATCGTGTCCCAGAAATTCCGTTCGGTGCACCCGAGGCACGGATGCCCGGCGCCGATCGGCCAGCTCGTGCGCGTATTCCAAAGGAAGATCGGGCAGGGGGAGAATGTCGCCGGACCCTTGCACCCCACGTGATACAGACACCAGCCTTTGCGCGCGGCCTCGTCGTCGAACGCTTCGACGAACTGCCCCGCGTCGAAATTGGCACGCTTGGGGCATTGATCGTGGATCCGGGCGCCGTAGGCAAACAGGGGGCGGCCGTCGTAGTCGAGCTCGGGCACGCGGCCGAACGTGAGAAAGTGCACGATCGTCGCCGTCACCACGTCGCCGATCGGCGGGCACCCGGCGATGTTGACGACCGGCTTGTCCTTCACGATCGCGTCCACGCCGACGGCGCCCGTCGGATTGGGGCGCGCCGCCTGAACATTGCCCCAGTGCGCGCACGCGCCGATCGCGATGACCGCCTTCGCGTCGCGTGCCGCTTCCTTCAGAATCGTCTCCGCGGTCCGGCCGCCCACCGTCGTGTAGACCCCGCCGTCGTTCAGCGGCACGGATCCCGTCACCACGAGCAGATACTCGCCCTTGTTCTTCGCCATCGAGCTCTGCAACGCGGCCTCGGCCTGATGACCGGCGGCGGCCATGATGTTGTGCTGGTAGTCGAGTGACACGACATCCAAAACGAGATCGCCAATGGTGGGCTCGGCCGTTCGCAAGACGCTCTCGACGCAACCCGTACACTCCTGAAGCGAGAGCCAGACGACGGTTGGCCGTTTCTGCGCCGAGAGTGCCGCAGCGACGCGCGGCGCCATGAGCTCCCCGAGTCCGAGGATCGCAGTCATTTGTCCGCAGTATTTGAGGAAATCGCGGCGACCGACGCCCCGGCGCTCGAGATACTGCCCCAACGACTCGTCAGCCGACCAGGGTTGCGACGTTGGTAGGTACATACGCGGCTCCAAAACGGAGGTGGAATCCACGACGTGGTTGCACGGTAGCCCGCCATACTCGTAGAGCTTTCTAAGTCGGTGTGAAGAAGCCTTCATCCGCGAGGTGCACTTCTGGCATGGGCGGCGCCGTCGTCATGAAGAAAGGCTTATCGGCGCTTCACGATCACCCGATCAGGCCGGTGCCAGACTACTCACATGACCCACGCGGCGTCGGTGCAGGTCGGCGATCTCGCGCGTCTACTCGAAACGGAGCGCCGGCTTGGCGAGCAGCTGCGAGCGGCCCGTGCCGAGGCGGACGTGCTCGTCGCGCAGGCGCAGGCCGCTGCCGAGCGGGGTGAGGCGGCGCTCGCGGCGGAGCTGGAAGCCGAGGAGCGGCTGGCAGATGAGCGCCTGGGCCGCGAGTACCGCAAGCGCGAGCAGGAGCTCGCCGACGATGCGCAGCGCCAGATCGAGGCATACGCGGGCATCCCGGCAACTCGGCTCGCGGAAGTTGCGCGGACGCTCTCACGCCGGCTGCTCGAGGAGGATACCGCCTCGTGATCATCGCGATGTCGAAGCTGCGCCTGATGGGACCACGCGAACGCCTCCCGGAGGTGCTGCGCGTTCTGCAGGATCTCAGCCTGCTTCATCTCGCGTCACCGCAGGTCGCGGCAAACGAGCCGATCGCCCCCGCCGTGTTGACAGGGGCGGACGAGCGGCAACATCGCCATTTGCGGAGCCTGCTCGCCGATATCAACGCGGCGCTCGCCGACCTGCAGATCCCCGCCGCCGTCCCCGCCGGGCCCTTGGCGCCACCCTCGATCGCGGATCTCGCCCGCTGGGCACGCCTGGCCCGCCGGACGCGGCGTGAGGCGGAGCGGCTCCGGCTCCAGCTCACCGGATTGGAAGAAGAGCATGCGCTGATCCTCAAGTATCAGCAGTTCTTCTCCGCCTTCCGCGCCCTGCTCGAAGCGGAGACGCATTGGCCCAATGCGACCGCATACCACGTGCTGATTCGCGGAACGGACGCGGGGGCGATTCCGAAGCTGCGCGCGAGCCTGAGCGCGGCGATCGGCGCCGATTTCGAGATCTACACCCAGCCCCTGGCCAGCGGGGAAATCGCCCTGCTCATCATCGTCGCCGCGCCGTCCGCGTCGCGGGTCGAGCAGCTGCTTGCGCAGGCACAGGTGCAGGAGATTCCCGTCCCGACTCAGTACGGCGGCGGCGCGCTCGCGCAGGCGATCCCACGCATGCTCTCGCGCTTACAGGAGATCCCCGCCGCCCGAGAACAGGCGAAGCAACGACAGCAGCAATTGGCGCGCGAGCATGGGAGCGAGCTGCATCGCGCGCGCCGCGCGGTGCACGACCGGTTGCGCGAGCTGGAAGCGGTGCCTCTCACCTGCTGTACGCCGCATGCATTCGTACTCGAAGGGTGGGCGCCCTCGCGCTCTCGCGGCACGCTCGAGTCGCGCCTGCGCGCCGCGTTTGGGGATGCCGTGGTCGTCGAGGAGCTCTCTATAGAGGATTGGGCGTCGGAAGAAGCGCCGGTGGTTCTGTCCAATCCCAGGCTGTTCCGGCCGTTCGAAGCCCTGGTGCGCGTCTTCCCGCTGCCACGCTACGGCACGATCGACCCGACGCCCTTCGTCGCCGTGTTCTTCCCCGCGTTCTTCGGAATCATGGTGGGCGACATCGGATATGGCGCCGTGCTCGCCATCGCCGGATTGGTGCTGCATCGCCTGTCGCGTCCGGAAACGATGCTGCGCACCGTCGCGGAAATCATCGGACCTTGCGCCCTGTTCACGATCATCGCGGGCTTTCTATTCGGCGAGGCGTTCGGCGATCTGGGCAAGCGCCTCGGGCTGCATCCCATCGCGTTCGACCGGCACGAAGCGATGATTCCGTTCCTGCTGCTCGCGGTGTCGCTGGGAGTCGTTCACATCCTGCTGGGAATGGGGCTCGGCATCGCGAGCGCGATCCGACGCAATCCCCGCGAGGCCATGGGACGCGGCGTCGCGACGCTCATGGTGGTGCTCGTGATCCTCGCGCTCCTCGCCGCGATCAAGGTTCTTCCGCGCAGCTTCTTCACGCCGGCGGTGATCGGGCTGCTGATTGCGTTCCCGCTGCTGGTGGTGTTCGAGGGGATCGTGGCGCCGATCGAGCTGCTCTCGACGCTGGGGAACATCCTGTCGTACGCGCGCATCATGGCGCTCGGCGTCGCGTCGGTGATGCTGGCGGTGGTAGCCAACAAGATGGTCGGCGCGATCGGCAGCCTGGCCGTAGGAATAATGTTCGCGCTGCTGTTCCACTTCGTGAACTTCGCGATCGCGGTGTTCAGTCCAACCGTACACGCGCTGCGCCTGCATTACGTCGAGTTCTTCGGGAAGTTCTACAGTCCGGGGGGCGTCCGCTACCAGCCATTTGGCCATTGGTCGCCGGCGCGGCCCCCCATTTAGGAGAGGAGCCCACATGGAGGCCGTACTCATTACCGTCGCGGCAGCACTGGCGGTCGCCGTGCCAGCCTTGGCTACGGCCTGGGCCCAGTCGCGCATCGGGACTGCGGCCGCCGCCGCCCTGGCCGAAAAGCCCGAGCTGCGGACGACCGCGATTCTGATGATCGCGATCCCCGAGACGATGGTGATTCTGGGGTTCGTGGTGGCGGCGGCGATCCTGTTTCGATGATCGACGCCCTCCTCGCCAGGCTCGAGCGCGACACAGGCGCCGAAGCCGCGCGAATTCTGGAGGATGGACGCGCGCGTGCCGCCGCCATCACCGCCGCGAGTGATGCGCGGATTGCCGAGCGCCGCGCGGCCACGGTGCGGCGCCGCGAAACCACGGCCCGCGCCCAGCACGAGCGCGCCCTCGCTGGTTACCGGCGCGCCGCACGCGCGCGTGTTTTAGAAGCCCGAACGGCACTGTTGGACCGGCTGTTCGAGCAGGTTCGCGCCAGCCTCCCCGACCTGGCGGCATCGAGCGCGTACCGCGCCGGCCTCGCCACGCGGCTGGAGCGGCTGCGCCTGTACACCGGCGACCAGGCCGTCACGATCGAATGCGCGCCATCGTTGGCCGGCGAGCTGCGTCGTCTCGTGAAAACCAACGGGCATCTGCGCATCGCGCCCAACCCCCACATCGGGGCCGGGTTCCGCCTGCTGAGCGACGACGGTCGCGTGGAAATCGACGCGCGGCTGGAATGCCAGCTCGAGCGACTGCGTCCGCGGCTTGCGCTCGAAGCGTTGGCAGCTCTCCCCGTATGAACGCAGGCTGGGAAGACCTGGCAACGCGCGCCCATGGGCTGGCGACGCACCTCCTCGGCCGGCGTGATTTCGACGTCCTGGCCGCAGCCAGCAGCCTCGACGAGCTGAGCGAGGCACTGCGCAAGCGCGGTTTCGTGGTCCCGGAGGGCGCAATCAGCGCGGACGTGCTCGAGCTGACCGTGCGCCGGACCGCGGCGGCACGGCTTCGCATACTCTCGCGCTGGGCAGGGTCACGAAACGCCGTCCTCGCCGTGATTTTCGAGGACGAGGATCGCCGCAGCCTGCGCGCGATTCTACGTGGCGCGGTTCAGGGCGCGCCGGCCGACCTTCGCCTCGCGGGGATCATCCCCACGCCCGCCTTGCCCGAGCGAGCGCTGCGAGAACTCGCCGCTCAGGCAACGCCGCGCGCCGTGGCGACACTCCTCACGACCTGGGGCAACCCGTACGGCTCGGCGCTGCTCCGGCACACAGAATCCACCCAGCCCGATCTGCTCGCGATCGACGATTGCCTGAACCGAACGTTCGCGGCCCGCGCGCTGCGCGGCGCGCGGATCGCGCACAACCGCACGCTCGTCGAGTACGTGCGGCTCGTCATCGATTTGGAAAACGCCTGCGCAGCTCTCGTCCTGGCCGCCGGCCCGCGCACCGATGCTTCCGCAAAGCAGGCATTCGTAGAAGGAGGGCGTCACCTCTCACTCGCGGCCTTTCTCCAGACTGTGAGCGCCGGAGAAGCGGGCGCGGGCCAGCGGCTGGCCGTGGCCTTCCGCCCGGCCGGGCTCGCGACGGCATTCGAGCGCTGGGCCGGCGATCCCGCCGCCATCGAGCATCGCGTGCTGCGCTATCGAATCGCCGCGCTGAAGGGCGCGGAACGCCGCGATCCAGCCGGCCCGGCGGCGGTCCTGGGATTCGCCTTGCGGGTCCGGGCCGAGGTACTCGACTTGCGCCGCCTGATCTGGGGCATCGTGCTCAGGGCTCCGCGGTCGGAGCTCGGCGCCGGCCTGGTGTCGGTCTGATGGGCGGCGCGCTTGGTGTTCGCGTCCTCGCTCGCCCGGAGATCGCCGCAGGCTTCGCGCTCGCCGGCCTGCGCCCGGTGGAAGCCGTCACCGACGCCGACGCGAGTGAGCGACTCGACGAGCTGTTGGCCGCGCCCGACATCGGGGTGGTGTTAATGGAGGAACGTCTCTACGACGGCTTGGCCGAGGATGTGCGCCGGCGCTTGGGCCGGCGCGCGTTGCCCATGGTGGTGCCGTTCCCGGAGCCTGCGTGGGTCGAGCGGCCTCCCGGGGCGGAGGCGTACATCGTGGAACTGCTGCGTCAGGTCATTGGCTACCGCGTGAGGCTCAAGTGAGCGCGACTGCGCGCATTCTCCGGGTGAGCGGCGCGCTTGCGGAAGCGGCCCCGATGGCGCGAGCCGCACTCTACGAGCTCGTGCGCGTCGGTGCACGTGGGCTGCTCGGAGAAGTCATTCGCGTCACTGGTGATCGCGCGACCATCCAGGTCTATGAGGACACGGCCGGTCTCCAGCTCGGCGAGCCGGTTGCCGGCACCGGACAATCACTCACGCTGCACCTGGGGCCAGGGCTCCTGGGCGCGGTGCTGGACGGTGTGGGCCGGCCGCTCGCGAGTGTGGCACAGCAGTCCGGCGACTTCATCGCTCCCGGTATCACCGCTCCAACACTCGACGCCGCGCGCCGCTGGGAGTTTACGCCGCGAGTCACCGCCGGGGACCGTGTCGCGGGCGGCGACGTGCTCGGCAGCGTCGCGGAACGGCCCGGAATCACCCACTTCATTCTCGTTCCTCCCGACGTGTCGGGCACCATCGGCAGCATCGCCGCCGGGAATTACGGCATCACGGACCCTATTGGGCGGTTGAGCAGCGGTGAGGATCTATTTCTCGGTCACCATTGGCCGGTGCGCCGCCCGCGGCCCGTGTTGCGGCGGACGCCGGCGCGCCGCCCCTTGGTCACCGGACAGCGGGTCTTCGACTTCCTGTTTCCAGTGGCGGAGGGCGGGAGTGTCGCGGTCCCCGGCGGGTTTGGGACCGGGAAGACCGTGATCGAACAGTCACTCGCGAAATTCGCGGACGCGGACGTCATTGTCTACGTCGGCTGCGGCGAGCGCGGGAACGAGATGGCGGAAGTGCTGGACGAGTTTCCGCATCTCGTGGATCCGCGCACCGGTCGCTCGATCATGGATCGCACCGTGCTGGTCGTGAACACGTCCAACATGCCGGTGGCGGCACGCGAAGCGTCCGTGTACGTCGGCGCCACGATCGCCGAGTACTACCGCGATATGGGACTGCGGGTCGCGGTCATGGCCGACAGCCTGTCGCGCTGGGCCGAGGCGTTGCGGGAGATCGGAGCGCGGCTGCAGGAGATGCCGGGCGAAGAGGGATACCCCACCTATCTCGGCGATCGGTTAGGGAAGTTTTTCGAGCGCGCGGGTCGCGTGCAGGCACTGGGCGCGCCGGAGCGCACGGGATCGGTGACGCTGATCAGCGCGATCTCGCCACCCGGCGGCGACTTCTCCGAGCCGGTTACGCAGGCGGCGCTCAGAGTCGTGGGCGCCTTGTGGGCGCTGGATCCCGCGCTCGCGCACCAGCGGCAATTCCCGGCCGTCGATTGGGAGACGAGCTACAGCCTGTATGCGGACGCAATCGCGCCGTGGCTCGCCGAGCAGACGAACGCGGACTGGCCGGAGCTGCGAGCCCGAATGCTCGCGTTGATGCAGCGCGATCGTGAGTTGCGGGAGATCGCCGGGCTCGTGGGTCCGGACGCGTTGCAGGATAGTGACCGTCTGCTGCTCGAAACGGCCGCCACTGCGCGCGAAGCGGTGCTGGCGCAGAGCGCCTTCGACCCCAATGACGCGTCCTCTGCACTCGACAAGACCTATCGCCTGGCCGCACTCACGGTTGCGCTGCAAGAGGCTGGTGCGGCCGCGCTCGGCAAGGGCCGTACGATGGAGACGCTCGACCTGACGGGGGCGCGGCGCGCGCTGGTCGCGGCCCGCCGGGCCTCGGGGGCGGAGTTCACCACGCGGGCTGCCGAAGCCGAATCGGCCATCGCGGCCGTGGGAGGGACCGCGTGATCACCAGACGCTATCGCGGCGCGCACGCGGCTTCGGGTCCGCTGCTGTACCTGCGCAGCACGTTCGGCGCGGCACTCGGAGAATGGGTCGCGATCACCGCGCCCGGCGTGGCACCGCGGCGCGGGCAGGTCATCGATGCCGGCGAAGACGTCACGGTCGTGCAGGTGCTGGAGGAGACGATCGGCCTCGCGCCGGCGACGGCCGATGTCACACTCACCGGGGAAGCCGCATCCGTGGTCGTGGGACGCGAGCTGCTGGGGCGGGCCTTGAACGGCATGGGCGTACCGGTCGATGGATTGCAGGCGCCCATTGGGGATGCGATCCGGCCGATCTGGGGCGCGCCGCTGAACCCGGTGCGCCGCGCCCGGCCGCGCGACTTCATCGAGACGGGCGTCACGGCCATCGACGGCCTGAACACGCTGGTGCGCGGACAGAAGCTTCCGGTGTTCTCCGGGCCGGGGCTCCCCGCACTCG
>DASTDR010000516.1:0-3087 GCA_035710265.1 Gemmatimonadales bacterium
CCCGGTTCGAAAGTGGCGACCATCACGATGACTCTCAACTATCTCGCGCCGGCCAACGGCGAGCTGACCTGCAGGGGCGCCGTGGTGAAAGGCGGGCGAGGCGTCGTCTTCGCCGAAGCCGAGGTGAGCGACGAGCGCGGCCAGGTCGTCTGTCGGGGGAGCGCCCCCTATCGGGTCGCTCCCCCGAAGTGACGAGCCCGTTCCAAGTTTCAAGTCCCAAGTTCCAAGGTACGACCCTTGGCACCATGCGCCTTGCAACTTGTAACTTGTAACTTGTGACTTGTGACATGGTGATGAGAGCCGCGCCCTACGCCGGGCTGACGCCCGATGTCGCGCTCGATGCCCTGGCGAGCGTGGGATTGCGTCCCGACGGGCGGCTCACCGGGCTGAACAGCTACGAGAACCGCGTCTACCAGATCGGGATGGAGGAAGGGGCGCCGCTGGTGGCGAAGTTCTACCGCCCGGCGCGCTGGGGCGACGCGCAGATCCTGGAGGAGCACGCCTTCGCGCTCGAGCTCGCCGAACGCGAGATACCGGTAGTCGCCCCACTCGTGATCGGGGGGCACACGCTGCACGTATCCGGCGGCTTCCGTTTCACCGTTTACCCGCGGCGCGGTGGCCGCCAGCCCGAGCTGGACGACCCGAAGACGCTGGAATGGATCGGCCGTTTCATCGGCCGCATTCACGCCGTCGGCGCGGTGAAAGCGTTCCGCGAGCGGCCCGCGCTCGATATCGAGAGCCATGGCGCCGAGCCGCGCGCGTGGCTGCTCGCGAGCGGGCTGATTCCCGCCGACGTGCTGGAAGCGTGGGAGGCCGCGGCCGGGCTCGCGCTCGATGGCGCGCGCCGCTGCTTCGACCGCGCGGGGGCCGTGAAGCCGATCCGGCTCCACGGCGACTGCCACGCGGGCAATGTTTTGTGGACCGAGGAAGGAGAAATGAGAGGACCGCACTTCGTGGATTTCGACGACAGCCGCATGGGGCCGGCGGTGCAGGACCTGTGGATGCTGCTCTCGGGCGACCGGGCGGCCATGACGCGCCAGCTCGCGGACGTGATGGCGGGCTACGAGGATTTTTTCGAGTTCGACCCGCGCGAGCTTGCGCTCGTTGAGGCGCTGCGCACGCTGCGCCTGCTGCATTACTCGGCGTGGATCGCGCGGCGCTGGGACGATCCGGCGTTTCCCGTCGCGTTCCCCTGGTTCGGCACGCAGCGCTACTGGCAGGACCGCATCCTCGAGCTGCGCGAGCAGATCGCGGCGATGGAGGAGGAGCCGCTGGTAGCCTGAACAAGTGACTCGTTACTCGTTTCTCGACCTTTAATCGGCGGCGCCGACAGAACCTTGATCTTCAGGGCGGTATCGTGTCAGGCTTCTTACGAGAGGAACACCACCAGCCACCAGTAACGAGCAACGAGAAACGAGTCACCTCTTGAACAATGCGTAGCGTCGGGCCATTCGACTACGTCATCGCCGGCGCCGGCACGGCGGGGTGCGTGCTGGCGAACCGGTTGTCGGCGGACCCCGACGTGTCCGTCCTGCTGATCGAGGCGGGCGGAAAGGACGACTGGATCTGGATCCACATCCCGGTCGGCTACCTGTACTGCATCGGCAATCCGCGCACGGACTGGCGCTACAGGACCGAGTCCGAGCCGGGACTGAACGGCCGCTCCATCAACTACCCGCGCGGGCGCGTGCTGGGGGGCTCGTCATCCATCAATGCCATGCTTTACCTCCGCGGCCAGGCGCGCGATTACGACGAGTGGGCGCAGCTCTCCGGCGATTCCGGCTGGGCGTGGCAGAACGTGCTGCCGGTGTTCATGGGGGTCGAGGACCACTGGCGCGGCGCGGACGAAAAGCACGGCGAGGGCGGGGAATGGCGCGTCGAGACCCCGCGCGCGCGGTGGGAGATCATCGAAGCGTTCCGCGACGCGGCGGTCGAGTCGGGCATTCCCTGGACCGACGATTTCAACCGCGGCAACAACGAGGGCGTCTCGCGCTTCGAGGTGAACCAGAAGAACGGCGTGCGCTGGAACGCGTCGAAGGCGTTCCTGCGTCCCGCGATGGGGCGGCCCAACCTCACCGTGGCGACCGGCGCCCTGGTGAAGAAGCTCCGGCTCCAGGGCCGCAGCGTGCAGGGCGTGGAGTTCTACCAGGACGGAGAAGAAGTGTTCGCGGAAGCGCGGCGCGAGACCCTCCTCGCTGCGGGCGCGATTGGCAGCCCCCAGATCCTGCAACTCTCCGGCATCGGTCCGGGAGCGCTGCTGCAACAGCATGGCATACCCGTCGCGCACGAGCTCCCGGTTGGCGAGAACCTGCAGGACCATCTGCAGCTGCGGATGGCGTTCAAGGTGAAGAACGTGCTCACGCTCAACACCCAGTTGCACTCCTGGTGGGAGAAGGCGAAAATCGGCCTCGAGTACGCGCTGTTCCGCACCGGGCCCATGACCATGCCGCCGTCGCAGCTGGGCGCGTTCGTCAAGTCCGACGCCTCGCAGGCGACGCCCAATCTCGAGTACCACGTTCAGCCGATTTCGCTCGACCGTTTCGGCGCGCCGCCGCACCGCTTGCCGGCGTTCACCGCCAGCGCGTGCAACCTGCGGCCGACCTCGCGCGGCCACGTGCGCATCACTTCGCCCGACCCGCGCGCCTACCCGGCGATCCAGTGCAACTACTTGGCCACGCCGGAAGACCGCAGAATCGCCGTCGAATCCATACGTCTCACGCGCCGCATCGTCACCGGGACGCAGGCGCTAAAGCGCTACGAGCCGGAGGAATTCACGCCCGGGCCGGCGTTCCAGACGGAAGAGGAGCTGGTGCGGGCCGCGGGCGACATCGGCACCACGATCTTCCACCCGGTCGGCACTTGCAAAATGGGGCGGGAGAACGACGCGTCGGCGGTGGTGGACCCACAACTGCGCGTGCGGGGCATCGGGCGCCTGCGCGTGATCGACGCCTCGATCATGCCGACCATCACGTCCGGTAACACCAACACGCCGACGGTGATGATCGCGGAGCGCGGGGCTCGAATAATCCGTGACCGGGGCTAACGCCGAAAAGCCTTACCGCCAAGGCCGCCAAGAAAAGCCTCGAC
>DASTDR010000517.1:0-6825 GCA_035710265.1 Gemmatimonadales bacterium
GGCTCGCATCCGGTCCTGACGTGGAATCTACCGGCGCTAGGAAGCTGGACAAGGCCAAATCCTCAGAGCGAATAGACGGCATGGTGGCGCTCGTGATGGCCGTGGGCCTAGCAGCACGTTGTCCTATTCCCGAACTATTCGGGCCTAGGCTGGCTGTACTAACCGCATAAGACAAAGGCTCACACACCCCAATCGCGCCCGCTTGTAATCTGGCTCTTGGTCTCCTGGGTTACTACCCAAGTAACCTTTTCAGGCTCGGTCCTCCGGGCCATAAAGGGCCCGGCAGCACTCACAAGGGGCTGCCTAGGGCCCTTTTCTTTTCTATGGCACTAGCTGTTCTGACTGCCTAAGAGAAAGCCTGAGAGGGGCCTAAGACAAAGCCTGAGAGACAAGCACGCGGATCGCCTGATACCGTCCTCGCATAAGTTGCTCTTCCAGTTGAGTGGTCTTATGGGCTCGACCTACCCCCCCCGGGTGTCGGGCCTTATTTTTTTGGTTCGATGACGGTGGTCAAAATTTCACCGGGTCCACTACACCCCCGACCCAAGCGTGCTTGCTAGGATTCCCGCAGCAGTTCCTCTCCTGTCTGAGCAGCAGAAGGCACTGCCCTCGCAGAGCTTGAATGCTCACTTCGCCGGCGCATGCGTCCCATTCAGCGGGTGGAATGAACCGGGATTCCGCACGTACACGCTGATTGAGATATAGAAGCCGGAAAGTCGGCTCTCTGGCGGGGATGCGCTGCGCGGGGGTGCTTGCAGCACCGACGATCTGGATGAAATGTTGCGGCAGATCACGACGTTCGTCGTTGGCGGTCTTATGGCCCCCGATTCCTCGAGCAGGCGATAGGAACAGGAATCCACGTTCCTCGAAGCGGTGTACCCGTAGCGGCAGGTAGCTAAGCTCTACAGCCTACGCTTCCTTAGCCGGCCGGTGAGAAAAGGGCGATTGTCTCGCGTTCAAGGAAGCGTGCGACCCGGAAACAAAGGTCTTCCCGCCAAGGTGCCGCAATGATCTGCATTCCGACGGGAAGACCGTGGAGCTTCTGGAGCGGGGCATTTATTACAGGCAGACCGACGAGGGAGAGCCTCAATCGCGTGCTGGCCGGATTTCTGCTCGCCGCCGTGACCGGAAGGTTTACGGGCAGCTCAACGGCAACCCGCCTTTTTTTGTAAGGAAATCATCTCCTCGCAGGTCTAACTCGCGGGAGGATTTCGTGAACAATTCGACCGTACCGTTCGCCGGTGCCGCGCGGAGCGCCATGCAAAGAAGAGTCTTGGTTATCGAGGACGATCACGATCTTGCCGAGCTGATTCGCCTGCATCTGCGGGATCAAGGGCTCGACGTCGTCGTTTGCAGCGACGGGGTTGCCGGCCTCAAGGAGGCGCTCGGCCGAAGCTGGGACCTTCTGGTCCTCGATCTGCGGCTGCCCGGCATCGATGGATTGGAGGTCTGTCGGCGCGTGCGCCTCGAGGGCAAGTACATCCCCATTCTCATGTTGACCGCCCGGTCGACGGAGATGGACCGGGTGCTCGGCCTCGAGACCGGCGCGGACGACTACCTCACCAAGCCGTTCAGCGTCATCGAGTTCATCGCGCGGGTCAAAGCAATACTGCGCCGCGTCCAGCATCTCGCGGCAGGCGCCGCGCCGTCGCTGCGGGCGCTGCAAATCGGAGAGATTGAAATCGACCTCGACCGGCGGACCGTGCGGCGCGGCGGCAGGCCGGTCGAGCTGACGGCGCGGGAATTCGATCTGCTGGTGCATTTCGCCCAACATCCGGGACGCGTGTACACGCGTGCCCAGCTGCTCGACCAGGTCTGGGGCCTTCGGCGCGAGGCCTACGAGCACACGGTCAGCTCGCACATCAACCGGCTGCGCGCCAAGATCGAGCCGTCGCCGGCGACGCCGCGCTATCTGCTGACGATCTGGGGCGTCGGCTATCGCTTCGCGTCCGAGTGAGAGGCGCCATGCGTCTGCACACCCGGCTGACGCTGACGTTCGGCGCCCTGCTGGTCGTGCTCGCCGTGGCCCTCTTCGGTCTGTTGACCCACATTAGCGAGCGCTACCACGCGGAGGTATCCCAGCGCCTGAACGCCGGTATCGCCATGTACGTCACGGATCAGACGGCGCTCCTCGACCGCAACGGCGTCAATCGCGCGGCCCTGAACGAGCTCGCCCATCGCGCCATGACGTTGAATCCTTCCGCCGAAGTCTATTTGCTGACACCCGACGGCCGAATCCTCGCCACCCTCGTGCCGGAAGCGCGGATTGCACGCCGCGCGATCGACCTCGCGCCGATCCGGCAGTTCCTCGCCGACGGCGACGCGCGGCCGCTGTACGGCGACGACCCGACGGGCAGGGACCGCCGGCGCGTGTTCTCGGTCGCGCCGGTCACCGTCGAAAACGCGCTCGCGGGTTACTTGTACGTCGTCCTGGGGAGCGAGCGGTTCGAGTCGGTGGCGGCTGCAGTCCGCGGCAGCTATACGCTGCAGATAGGGCTGACGATCGCCGCCGCAGTCCTGCTGGCGATGTTTGCCGTGGGTGCGGGACTGTTTCACGCGCTTACGCTTCCGTTGCGGCGACTGGCGCAGCGCATGCAGGGTTGGTCCAGCCGCGCAGGGATCGCTCAAGGCAATGGGATGGAGAGCCGGGCCTCGAAGAACGAGATCGCCGTGCTCGATCGTCAATTCGCGCACATGGCGCGCCAGATCGAGCTGCAGCTCGACGAGCTCAAGGCGGGCGATGCATTGCGCCGCGAGCTGATCGCCAATGTCTCGCACGACCTGCGCACGCCGCTCGCCTCGATGCGCGGTTATCTCGAAACGCTGCTCATCAAGGGCGCCCGGCTGGCGGAGGACTCCCGGCGCCAGTATCTCGAAACGGCGTGCCGGCAGTGCGAGCACCTGGAGCAGCTGATCGCCGCCCTGTTCGAGCTGTCGAAGCTGGAGTCGGGGGCGGTGGTGCCGCAGCGGGAAGAGTTCGCCCTGAGCGAGCTGCTACAGGATGTGGCGCTGCGGTTCCGGCTGCGCGCGCAGCAGGCCGGGATCGAGCTGCGAACGCAACTCGATCCGGCGGGACCGCGCGTCCACGGGGACATCGCGCTCATCGAGCGGGTGCTCGAGAACCTGCTGGACAATGCACTGCGCCATACGCCGGTAGGCGGTCGCGTCAGTCTGGAGATGATTCCCGACGGCAGGCGCATTCGAGTCGCGGTGGCCGACACCGGCAGCGGCATCGCCGCAGAGGACTTGCCGCGCGTATTCGATCGATTCTATCGAGGCGGCGGCCAGGCGCGGGGCGCGCGCAGCGGACTCGGCCTTGCCATCGTGCGACGCATCGTCGAGCTCCATGCCCAGACCGTGTCGATCACGAGCGCGCCCGGGGTAGGAACTTGCGTGGAGTTCGGTTTGCCGACCGTGCCGGCAGCCCGGCAATTGCTCGACGCCCCGAATGCAGCGCGTGAAGAATCCGTGAGTCGGGCGTGAAGATTGGTCGTTAGCTTGGCGTCATGCGTAAGTCCTGGGTCGTTGCCGCGATCGCGGCCGTGGTGGCGAGCATGGCAGCGCCGGCGGCCGCGCAATGCATCAAGGAGAGCCCGCCGCATGCTGTCGCGCTGCTCGAGCTCTACACCTCGGAGGGCTGCAACAGCTGTCCCCCGGCCGACCGCTGGCTGAGCCGGATCGCCCGTGAAGGGCCGGGTCCCGACGCCGCGGTGCCGCTTGCCTTCCACGTCGACTACTGGGACCGGCTGGGATGGAAAGACCGCTTCGCCAGCGCCCGCTTCAGCGAGCGCCAACAAGCCCTCGCTCGGCAGGCGGGAAGCCGCGCGGTCTACACCCCGGGCGTGTTCTTCAATTTCCAGGAATTCCGGGGCTGGGGCTCGGCGCGCTTCGACGACGCGCTGCGCGCAGTCAACGGCAAGCCCGCGCGCGCCGACATCCGGCTCGAGCTGAATACCCTCTCCGAGGCACAGCTCGCGCTCAAGGCTGATTTCCGAATGATGGCCCCCAATAAGGGCCACGCGTTCGTCGCGCTCTATGAAAACCGCTTGAGCACCGACGTCAAGGGCGGCGAGAACCGCGGCGTCACGCTGCAGCACGACTACGTGGTGCGGGAATGGATCGGGCCGATCGAGATCGCGGGCAGCGTCGAGTTGCGCCGAACGCTCGCGCTGCAAGGCGATTGGAAGACGAGCGACCTGGGCGTGGCGGCATTCGTGCAGGATGCCGCCGGCCGCGAGGTCCTGCAGGCAACCGCGCTAGCGGTTTGCGTGAAAGGGTAGTTCTTCTCAATCCACAAAGGGAGACGTCGACATGAGCAAGATCATCGCAATGGCGTTGGCGGGCGCTCTGGTGATTGCGGCGAGCGGCTGCGCAACCGACATGCAGAAGGACGAGATGATGAAGAAGGAGGAAATGATGAAAAAAGAAGAAATGGTGAAGAAAGAGCAGATGAAGAAATAGGAGCCGCATCGTGAGAGTTTCGCAATTACTTAACCACGACGGAGGAAACACATGAAGAGAGCATTGATGAACGTCCGGCCGGTTCTCCTGGCCGGCATTGCCGCGATGTCGGTCGCATCTGCGCACGCGGAACCTGTCTTGCTGAGCGCGGCGCAGCTGGATTCGGTTGCCGCGGGTGGCGTCGGCACCGTGGACGGGTTCGTGTGCCCCGTGATCACGACAGAAAACGTGCTCCATAGCCCTAAGGGCGGGGAGCTCGGCATCGAAGGCTTCTACACCATCGGTGGGCCGGTTCTGGCGGTTCCGCTACTCGCAACCAATGCCGACGGCGCGGGCAGTCCGGCGGGGCCTTTCGCTCGACCGGGCGACACCAATTACACCGCGATCTGGGTCAGATAGAACCTGGCTAGGCTCGCGCTAGCGATTGGCTTCGGTATTGCCGCGAACGTGCTGGCGGCCGATCCCGCGCCGCCAGTACGCTCCCTGATAGAAACGCGGCAGCGCAATGTGGTTCTCCAGCAGTGGGACCTGAGCTGCGCTGCGGCAGCGCTGGCAACCATACTTCGCTATCAGCACGGGCTTCCAGTCACCGAGCGTTCGGTTGCACTTGGCCTGATCGATCGCGAGGAGTACCTCGCGAATCCCGACCTCGTGCGCCTGCGCCAGGGGTTTTCCCTTCTCGATCTCAAACGCTTCGTCGATACCTTGGGCTACGAGGGAATCGGGCTGGGGAAACTCGCCTTCCCGGATCTTCTCGAGCGTGCGCCGATCATCGTGCCGGTCGACATGCAGGGCTATCCGCACTTCGTCGTGTTCCGCGGAGCCACGTCGGAAAGGGTGTTGCTTGCCGACCCGGCCTTCGGCAACGTCACGATGTCGATCCGCAAGTTCGTGAGCGCGTGGATCGAGTATCGGGAGATAGGCCGCGTCGGCTTTGTCGTGACGAAATCGGGAGCGCTGGCGCCGCCGGGCCAATTGTCGGCACGGGCAATGGATTTCCCCGTACTGCGGTGACGCGGTCTGACTGTCTAAGGCTCGGCTTCGCGTTCGTTCTGACGCTGTACACCGCAGGCGCTCAGGCACAGGACACGCGTGTGGATGAGCTCGAGCGCAACCTGCAAGAACGCGACAAGGTCATCAACGAGCTCCTCCAGCGCATCGAGGCTCTGGAGCGACGGGTGGGCGTGCCGCGCCCCGCGGGCGCCGCTCCTGCGGCGACCCCGGCAGAAAAGGTCGGACGTGCTCCCGGGACCGTCGTCGTCGAAGAGGGCGCTGCGGAGCGCGCCCTGGAGCGATCGCTGACGCGCGAGGGCGCGTTGCTGCTACCGCCCGGTGTCCTGGAGGTCGAGCCAAGCTTCACCTACTCCCGGCGAGAAGAGGACGCCCCCACCTTCATTCCGTCGGGCGGCGTCGTCCTTGCCGGCAAGACGGAACGCAAGGCCGACACCCTGACCGCGGACCTCGCGCTGCGCCTGGGGCTGCCTTGGAGTTCGCAGCTTGAGCTCGGGCTTCCCTATCGGTGGCGCAAGGTGGAATCCGTCACCAGCGTCGTCTTCACGCCGACCGATTCGTCGAGCCAGTCGGCAGCCGGATCAGGGGACGTGCGCGTGGGGTTGGCCACGACACTGCTTCGCGAGGGACTGTGGCGCCCGGACCTTGTCGGTCGTGTCACTTGGGATACGGACACCGGCAAGAGGCAAGACAACGCAGTATCCCTGGGTGGAGGTTTCCACGAACTCAGGGGGTCGTTGACTGCGGTAAAGAGGCAGGACCCGGTCGCCTTCGTTGGCGGGCTCGCCTACCAACACAGCTTCGAGAAGGATCAGCTCCGGCCCGGTCGCACGATCTCCGCGAACTTCGGCAGCTTCATCGCGCTGAGCCCCGAGACATCCCTGCATCTTGCGCTCTCCGGCGCCTATCAGAAGGAAACCGAGTTCTTCGGACGCGAGATCGCTGGTAGCGACCAGACTATCGCGACTTTCGTGGTTGGCGGCTCTACCCTGCTGGGGCGGGGCATCTTGTTGAACCTGTTGGCCGCGACCGGCCTGACGAAAGACGCCGACGACTTTTCGATAACGGTCTCGTTACCGATCCGGTTTGACGGCATGTAACATTAAGCTGCTTACGCCACTTCGGAGCCCCGCCACTTCGGCGAGGTGTTCGCGCAGCGCGTGGCGCTCTTCGACTTCGCCCTCAAGGCGCTGCGCCTATAAGAGCGCGACGAGCGCGTCGTCCATAGCCTTCGCCATCGGAATGCTGCGGCTCATCGCGGCCGCATCGGCGCCCTCGGCGAGCAGCCAATGCGCGCCTGGTTCAATCCCCGCCTCCTCCAGCAAAACTCGCAGCGGCACGCCGGTCCCTTTC
>DASTDR010000518.1:0-3917 GCA_035710265.1 Gemmatimonadales bacterium
CCGCCCCCTCACCCTTTCCCTCTCCCCCGGTCCGGGGGAGAGGGAATATGTAGTCGAATCACGAATTACAAATCACGAGTCACGCCCCGCCCAGTGATGGATCCCCACGACTATTGCCAGACCAAAGCCGCCGCCAGCGGCTCGAGCTTTTATTACAGCTTCCTGTTCCTGCCGCCGGAACGCCGGCGCGCGATCACGGCGCTCTACGCGTTCTGTCGCGAGGTGGACGACGTGGTCGACGAATGCTCGGACGCAGCGGTGGCGCGCATGAAGCTCGCCTGGTGGCGCAAGGAAGTGGCGGCCGCCTATCACGGCACGCCCCAGCATCCCGTGGCGCGCGCGCTGTCCGAGGTCGCGCCGCGCTTCAATCTCTCCGAAGAACGCCTGAACGAGATCATCGACGGCATGCAGATGGATCTCGATTACAACCGTTATCCCGATTTCGACACGCTCAAGCTCTACTGCCACCGCGTGGCCAGCGTCGTCGGGCTGCTCTCCGCGGAAATATTCGGCTACCAGGACCGGCGCACACTGGACTATGCCGCCGATCTCGGCATGGCGTTCCAGTTGACCAACATCATCCGGGACGTGGGCGAGGATGCCCGCCGCAACCGCGTCTATCTGCCGCTCGACGAGATCGCACGCCACGGAATGAGCGAGTCCGACATCCTGCAGGCGCGCGAGACCGATGCCTTCCGGCGCCTGATGGAATTCCAGATCCGGCGCGCGTTGGGCTATTACCGGGATGCGTTCGCCAAGCTCCCCGCCGGCGACCGGCGCGCGCAGCGGCCAGGCCTCGTCATGGCGGCGATTTACCAGACGACGCTCGACGAAATCCGGCGCGACGGCTGCCGCGTGCTGACCCAGCGCGTTTCGCTCACGCCCATCAGAAAGCTGTGGATAGCGTGGCGCACCTGGGTCAAGGGCTGAACGACGTCGCAGGTAGAGCGTCGCAGATAGTTTGTTATGGCGGTCACGAAGAGTAACGTCGCACGCCGTATCCGGGACACTTCAACTGTGGCGCCTCATCTGAGACGCTTCATCTGAGACGCACTGAATGGACATACGAATATGGACCTGCAACTGAAGGGCAAGACGGCTCTGGTGACGGGCGCAAGCATGGGCATCGGCCGCGCGATCGCGAAGGGGCTGGCCGCGGAAGGCGCAAGGATATGCATCGCGGCGCGGCGCGGAAATCTGCTCGAGGAACTGGCGAAGGAGATCGCCGCGGCGGGCGGCGCCCGTCCCGGCATCGTCGAGATCGACGTGCTGCCCGAGGGCGCGCCGGCACGCCTGGCGCGCGCCGCGCTTGATGCCCTCGGGCATATCGACATCCTCGTGAACTCCGCCGGCGGCAGCAAGCCCGCGATCCCGATCGATGCCCCGGAAGAGGCGTGGGAGGAGTCGATGACGCTCAATTTCGTGCGCGTGCGCCAGCTCACCCACGCCATGCTCCCCGGCATGATCGGGAAAAAATGGGGGCGCGTCATCAACATCAGCGGCAAGTCGGAGCCCGAGCGGCTGATCGCCGCGACGCCGACCAAGGCTGCGATCCACGCCTGGTCCAAGGGGCTGTCGCGCGAGGTCGGCCGCTACGGCATCACCGTGAACAGCATTGCGCCGGGGCGCATCATGAGCGAGCAGATCCGCCGCAAGTACTCCGAGGAGTTCCGCGCGAAACAGTCCGCCGAGGAAATCCCGGTCGGCCGCTACGGCGAACCGGAAGAGCTCGCCGCGCTGGCGGTCTTCCTCGCCTCCCCCGTCGCCGGCTACATCACCGGGGCGGTGCTGCCGGTCGACGGCGGGCTCAGGCGCTACGCTTTCTAACGGCGTCGCAGATACGACGTCTCAGATACTGCGTCTCAGATAAAGCGTCTCAGATAGTGCGGGCGAGAGACGCTTCACCTGGGACGCCTTACCTGGGACGCCTTACCTGAGACGCCTTTCCTGAGACGCTGGTCTTGGTCGTATAATCCGGCTAGTTTCGCAGGAGAATATTGATATGCAAACCAAGATCCCATGCGTGATCATGCGCGGCGGCACGTCGCGCGGCCCGTTCTTCAAGCTGACCGACCTGCCCGCCGACATCCCGACCCGCGATGCGGTGCTGCTCTCGGTGATGGGCTCGCCGCACCAGATCCAGATCGACGGCATCGGCGGCTCGCACTCGGTGACGAGCAAGGTCGCGATGATCAGCAAATCGAAGCGTCCCGACGCCGACGTCGATTACCTGTTCGCGCAGGTGCAGATCCACGAGAGCATCGTGGACACCAAGCCCAACTGCGGCAACATGCTGGTGGCGGTCGGCCCGTTCGCTATCGATGCGGGCCTGGTGCCCGCGAAGAACGGCGAGACCACGGTGCGCATCTTCAACGTCAACACCCAGTCGCTGGTCGAGGCGATCGTCCAGACCCCCGGCGGCCAGGTCCGTTACGACGGCGACGCCGCCATCGACGGCGTGCCGGGCACGGCGGCGCCGGTCGGCATCAATTTCCAGAGCGCGATCGGGTCGGTTACCAAGAAAATGCTGCCTACCGGAAAACCGCTCGACGTGATTGACGGCGTTGAAACGAGCTGCGTGGACATCGCGATGCCGGTAGTCCTGATGCGAGCGGAAGCGTTCGGCAAGACCGGCCACGAAACTGCCGTCGAGCTCGACGCGGACCGGGAACTCATCAAGCGCATGGAGGCGATCCGCGTCAAGGCCGGCGTGCTGATGGGCATGGGCGATGTCTCGAAATCGGTGGTGCCGAAAATGGCCCTGTTGTCGAAGGCGCGCAACGGCGGCGTCATCGCTTCGCGCTTTTTCGTGCCCGAAACCTGTCACAAGGCGCACCCGGTAACCGGAACGGTGTGCATCGCCTCGGCGTGCGCCATACCCGGAACGGTGGCCTCGCAGATCGCCACCCTGCCGCCGGCCCCACAGGGGATGATCAGGATCGAGCACCCTCAGGGGATGATCATCATCGACCTGGACGTCGATTTTACGAATCAGCAGCAGGTGTTGCGCCGCGCCGCGCTGATCCGCACCGCGCGCCGCATCTTCGAAGGCAGCGTCTGCGTGCCCGAAAAGGTCTGGGCCGGCAAGCGCGTCCCGCAGCCTGCCACCGCGACCGCGTAGCGCCCGCCAGCCGCGCGCGACATGAACGTTGCCGTCATCGGCGGTGGCTACGCCGGCATGGCGGCGGCCGTTACGCTCGCCGAACGGGGGGTGCCGGTCACGGTATTCGAGGCGGCGAAAACCCTTGGCGGCCGCGCGCGCCGGGTCGAGCACCGTGATCTCGCGCTCGATAACGGTCTGCATATCCTCATTGGCGCCTACGGCGAGACGCTGCGCCTGATGCGCCAGGTGGGCGCCGATCCCGATCAGTTGCTGCTGCGCCTTCCGCTCTCCTGGCGCATCCACGACCGGTTCTCATTCCAGGCCGCCCGCCTGCCGGCGCCGCTGCACCTGCTCGCAGGACTTCTTGCCGCGCGCGGCGTCCCCGTCCTGGAGCGTCTGGCCGCAGCGCGCTTGATGCTGCGCATGAAGTGGCGGAACTATGTCCTGCCGCATGACACCACCGTCGATAACCTGCTCGAATGCGAGGCCCAGGGCACGGCCCTCACGCGGCTGCTGTGGCGGCCGCTGTGCATCTCCGCGCTCAACACCCCGCCCGCGGCCGCCTCGGCACAGGTGTTCCTCAACGTTCTGCGCGACAGCCTCGACGCCGATCGCGCGGCGAGCGACATGCTGCTGCCGCGCACGGATCTCTCGCGCCTCTTTCCCGAGCCGGCGGCGGATTACGTAAGAGCGAACGGCGGGGAGGTGCTGACCGGCCGGCGGGTGACGGGAATAGACGAGCACGGAGGCAGCTTCATGGTACGCAGCACGGACCACAGCCGCCCGTACAGCCACGTCGTCTGCGCCCTGCCCC
>DASTDR010000519.1:0-4028 GCA_035710265.1 Gemmatimonadales bacterium
TCGATTCAATGTTGTTGGATCGTGAATCTGGAAGAAGAACTCCAGAAGGTCGCGATAGCTGATACGTGTCGGGTCGAACTCGATCTCGATGGCCTCAGCGTGAGATCCATGGTTGCGATAGGTCGCGTTCGGCACATCGCCACCCGTGTATCCGACACGTGTGTTGACTACGCCGGACAGCTTTCGGATCAGGTCCTGCATGCCCCAGAAGCAACCGCCGGCAAGCACGGCACGTTCAAGTTTGCTTGTTATCATAAGTCCTCTCTTTCCCCACGTGGACGTTGACGTCGTCGAGAACAACGTTGGTGTTTCAGCGGCCACAGGACGCCGCCGTTCCGAAGGTGCGCTGACACGCTGTCGAACTGTCGCCAGCGATCGGTGCCACCGTGGGCGTCGATCTGCTGGACCAGGCTGTTCCCCGTCCTGCACTTCCTCAGTTCAACAGATTGATTGAGACATCGATGTCGGTCCTCGTGGCCTTCGAAGACAGACAACCTTGTGCGCCGCCCGCCATGGTCGGTGATCGTGTACTCGCGAGAGGAACGTCGCTTGCGCTGTCCGCCTCGCGTGGACTGGCTATTCACAAGTCGATTACACAGGAAGCGTAGGCGCGGGTCTATTGGACGATGGTATGGGTCTACGAGGAACCCTCGTCGCATAGGTGATCGCTCGCGTCGACCGACACCATCGTCCAATGGATCTGCATTCACGCAGATTGCTTCAATGAGGTGTGTTCGGACGATGCGGATTTCACACGGGATCAGATCAGGAGGACGAACAATGAAACGGCAAATGAAGAACACAGCAGTGTTGGTACTTTCGCTGTCGCTTGCGGGCGGCACACTGGTGGCGCAGGACGGCACGCAAAGTGTTCTCCTGTCCAAAGATCTCGCCGGCGTTCCTGGAAAGGAACTCTTGATGCTCACCGTGGAGTACCCGCCAGGAGGGTCGGACACTGTGCATAGGCATCATGCACAGACACTGGTCTATGTACTGGATGGGTCGATCGTGATGCAGGTGAGAGGCGAGGCGCCGATCACATTGGTGCCGGGCCAAACGTTCTACGAGGCACCAGACGACGTGCACATCGTCAGTCGAAACGCAAGCCACACCGCGCCGGCCAAGTTCCTGGTGTTCTTCGTGAAGGACAAGGGCGCCCCGATTCTCGTTCCTGCGAAGTGACCTGCGGCGTGTTGACTGAGCACAGGCCGGTTGACGCATGGGAGTGAGACCTATCAGGAGGACACAGCGGACTCTCACGGATATCGCGGACGAGCCTGACGGGCGAGCGATTGCTGGCGAAGTACACCGGCGGTCGCGAGCGCCGGTCACGACTCGAGCTGATACTCCAGCGTGCCTTCGAGGACATAGGCGACCTCTGCGCCCGGATGCGCGTGCTTACCGAACGCCACTCCCGGGGCAAAATCGACGCGCACCTGGATGACCTCGCGTCCGGGGACGCCCAGATCGTGCCGCAGGGCATCGGCGCGCTTGATTCCCGGTTGCTGCACGTGCGCCACGTGCAGCGCCAAACCGCTTCCGGCAATCAGCATCGCGACCGCCATCATTCGAGTCGTGTTCATGCGGACTCCTTTAGTCCGCAAATTGCAATCAGCGATCAGTTCGCCGACCTAAGTGATCTGAAGGCGGCACGGAGTTCGCCGGCGAAGAGCTCGGGTTGCTCCCACGCCGCGAAGTGGCCGCCCTTGTCGAGTTCCTTGAGGTAGATCCCGTTGCGATAAGCGCGCCGTGCCCATGTTTCCGGGGCTCGATAAACCTCGTCCGGAAATACCGTTATGGCCACGGGGAGCGAGATCTCGGAGGTCTTCTGCGCGGCCGCGAGAAGAACGCTTTGACCGCTGGTCTCCCCAGTACAGCCGCGCCCACGAGGCGGCGCTGTTCGTCAGCCAGTACAGCGTGACGTCGTCCAGGAAATCGTCTTTGGTGGAGCAAGCGCTCGGGCTCCCGTCGTTGTAGTCATAAATGAAGGCCGCGAGCCCCGCCGGAGAGTCCGTCAAGGCCTGGCCTATCACCTGCGGCCGCGTGCCCATCACTCCGGCGTAGGCCCTACGCTTCTTGTAGAACGTATCGAGCGAGTCGAACGCCGCGCGCTCCTTCTCGGATAGTCCCGGCGGCGCAGGCGCGCCGCTGGCGAGCACCGCGCGGCCACTTTGGGCGGGTACCGTCGCCGGCAAGTTGATGTGGATGCCGAGCAATCCTGGCGGCGCCTGGCGCGCCATCGCGCTCGAGACCGGGGATCCCCAGTCGCCTCCTTGGGCGACGTAGCGAGTGTACCCAAGGCGCTTCATCAGCTCTGCCCAGGCTCGCGCGATGCGCTCCGGGTTCCAGCCCGTAACTGTCGGCTTGCCGGAGAAGCCGTAACCGGGCATCGAGGGTATGACGACATCAGAGGCGTCCTGCGCGGGTCGGCCGTGTGCGGTGGGGTCTGTGAGCGGACCAATGATCTTGAGCTGCTCCGTTATTGACCCTGGCTAGCCATGAGTAATGACGACCGGCAGCGCATTCGGATGACGGGAGCGCACGTGGATGAAGTGAATGTCGAGCCCGTCGATCGTGGTGATGAACTGTGGCAGGGCATTGAGCGTCGCCTCGACCTTCCGCCAGTCGTAGTCCGTGCCCCAGTAGCGAACCAACTCCTGCAGCTTCGCCAACTGCGTGCCCTGCGAGCGATCGTCGACGGTTTCCTTGTCGGGCCATCGCGTCGCGTTGATGCGGCGGCGCAGGTCTTCGAGCGCGGCTTGCGGCACCTGCACTTTGAAGGGGCGGATGGAGCGGTCTTCGGACGCGCTTTGTGTAGAGAATGCCTGGGCGACGGTGGAGTTTTCGATGCCGGAGAGGTCACGGAGAAAACGAAAAGGCCGCAAGCCAGCGCGGCCGCCGTGGCAGCGCGAAGGGTCGATCGCCGACGTCCCGTGCGCTTGCAGGTGTTCTAAAGACCATGGTCGTCCTTGTTTGGGAGACGCAGTGCCACGCGCGTGACGTCGTGCTCGGCGGCGATGTCATCGATTAGGGCGGGATGGCAGTTACTGAGGTTGCCGCGGAAATGCTGGAGGAACACGACCGGAGTCGTGCCTGCCTTGCCAAAGCGACGGTAGGCGTAAAGTTGTGCCATTCGGAATTTTTCAAGGGCGAGATTGGGGGCGGTGTATTGGGACATCGATGTCGCTCTTCCTTCGGATCAGGCAGTGATGTGTTCCAGTGAAATACCCGCACCCGTCGTGCGCGTATTCCCATGTCGCGTCGCTTAACGCAGTGATCGGAAGGCCGCTCGGACTTCGGCCACGAAGAGTTCCGGCTGTTCCCAAGCCGCGAAGTGACCGCCCTTGTCGACTTCGTTCCAGTAAATGAGCTGGTGAAAACTCTGCTCCGCCCAGCTGCGCGGCGCTCGATAGATCTCCCCGGGGAAGACCGTCACGGCGACGGGGACCTTCTTGATGTCAAACGCATTGAACGGACCGCCGCCGAGCTGGGACGCGTCCCAGTACGACCGCGACGAGGACGTGCCCGTGTTCGTGAGCCAGTAGAGCGTGATGTCGTCGAGCATCTCGTCGCGCGTGAGCACCCGCTCCGGCTCGCCGCCGCTGTCCGTCCAGGCGGCGAACTTGTCGTAGAAGAAGGCGGCCAAGCCCACGGGCGAGTCCGACAGCCCGTACCCGATGGTCTGCGGGCGGGTGTTCATCATCTCGGCATAGCCAAAGCCCTTCTTGTAGAAGGCGTTGACCCCAGCGAAGGCGACCTTTTCCGCATCCGAGAAGCTGGAGGGCACCGGATCGCCATTGCGAATGAGCCGCAGGACGCTCGGCGGCACGGTCCCCGGCATGTTGATGTGGATACCCAGCAGCCCAGGCGGCGCCTGCAGCGCCATGACCTCCGAAATGATCGCGCCCCAATCACCGCCCTGCGACACGTAGCGCGTGTATCCAAGGCGCTGCATCAGCGCGTCCCAAGCGCGTCCCATGCGGTCGGGGCCCCACGGACTGCCCTGCGGCTTGCCTGAGAAACCGTAC
>DASTDR010000520.1:0-13983 GCA_035710265.1 Gemmatimonadales bacterium
TGGTCACCAGTATCCGGGTGGCGGAGAGTGAGACCGACGTGTTGTATGACGCGCTCATGGCCAAGGGCCGCTGGGCGACGCAGGGTATTCTCTTCGCGACCGGCAAGGCGGACCTCCAACCCGAGTCGCGTCCCGTGCTCAGGGAAATCGCCGCCACCATGAAGCAGCACGGTGACCTCCGAATCCTGATCGAGGGACACACCGATAACGTGGGCTCGCCGGCTGGCAATCTGGCGCTGAGCGATGCGCGGGCGGCGGCGGTGAAGGCGGCGCTCGTCGCGCTGTATGGCATCGACGGGAGCCGCATCACGACGAAAGGGTTCGGGGACACGAAGCCGTCGGTGCCTAACACCACGGCGGCCGGCCGGGCGCAGAATCGGCGGGTGGAGATGGTGAAACAATAGACCTGAGGTCTGAGGTCAGAGACGCGCTCGGCCTAACTCATTGTGCTACAAGTGGCCAGGGACGGGATCGAACCGCCGACACGCGGATTTTCAGTCCGCTGCTCTACCAACTGAGCTACCTGGCCGGGTTGAGCAGGAAAAGAACTTAGCGGAGCCGGACGGGCAACGGCAGTGGGAGCTTCTCTATTTGGTCTGATTGGCCGGACGGGCGCAGCGGCAATCGAGACAGCCGTGATCCGCGCACGTGTTGCAGCTCAACGCGAGCTGCTTGCGCAATGCGGCATGGGCGCGATGCAGCCGCACCCCGGCATTGCTCGCCGTGATTCCTGATTCACGCGCGAACTCCACCACTGACACGCCATCGAGATCGACCCGGCGAATGGCGGCGGCATACTCGGGCTTGAGCGTGTCGACGAGACCCCTCACACAGGCGCACACCGCCTGATACAGCTCTTCATCCCGCGGCGCTTCAAACTGCTCGGCCGCTCCGGCGATATGCGCGAGCGCGCGCGCCTCGGCGCCACCATGCCGGTGGTGGTCCACGATCGCATTGCGCAACACCCGATAGAACCATGGGATCACCGCATCGTCTGCCGGCAGTGCCCCCCCGTCGGCGCGATCGAGGCTCTTCACGAACGCGTCCTGCAGAATGTCCTCGGCAACCGCACGCGATCCAACGCGCCGCTCGAGAAACTGCAAGAAGCGGCGATGATTCTCGACGAGCACGTCGAGCGTCGCGCGACCGACCGCGCTTGCCGGCATGGAGCGAATATATCCGGCCCCGTCCGAAGACGGGGCCCACTGCGGCGCTGCCCGCATTAACGATCGGCCTGCGCGCAGGTGCAGGGAGGCGTGCAGTCGCACGCTGTCCGGCAGCCGCAACCGCAAGCGCATGCATCGAGCTGATTCTTGGTCATGGGAACCTCCGTTCAAGGGTGATGGTCTCACGTCCCAGCACCCTATAAACGGATCATCACACAGATCATTACACCCGCTCACGCCCGGGCTGATAACTGTCATGATACGCAGGCAGTTATCGTCTTCAGGCAACTTCTCATGAGAGGGCAGCATGCTTTCGACATCACGGGCGGTGCTCGGGGCCGTGGTCGCATTGACGATCGCCGCAGGATCCGCCCCGGCCCAGGACCGGACCGGCGGCCACCAGCATCGCGGATTCTGGATCGGATTCGGGTTAGGTGGGGGCATCAACGCCAGTGAAGGTCTGGATGGTGAGAAGCTCGGGGGAGGAGCGGGCTACCTGCGCCTCGGTGGTACGCCGAGCCAGAAGGTGCTGCTCGGGTTTGAAGGGCTCGGCTGGGGCCGCGACCAGGACGGCGTAGGCATCGCGCGGGGCAACGGGTCGTTCGTCGTGATGTTTTATCCGAGCACCCAGGGGGGCGCGTTCCTGAAAGGCGGCATCGGATCAGCCACGAGTTCTCGCGCCACCACGTCGGGGAACTCCACCACAACGACATCGGAGAGCGGATTCGGAGTCACGGGAGGACTGGGATGGGATGTCCGGCTGGGAAACAACATTTACCTCACGCCGAATATCGATGCCGTTTTCCAATGGTTCGACGCGCAGACCGATCCGGTGCTGGGAGACATCCCGGGCAACAACACGATTCTGACCTTTACGCTGGGTTTGACGTGGCACTGAGCTAGAACGCCTCACCCACCGAGAAGTAGAGCAGCCCTCCGTCTCGTCCCCACGAATAGTCGAGGCGGAGATGCATCGATAGCGGCCTTGGGTATAGCTAGGGGGCGGCGATCACGTTCCCGCGCGACATCACGAATCGCACGCGCTGAAACGCCGCGGCGTCGGCCAAAGGATCTCCCTCGACTGCCACGATGTCGGCCCACATTCCCGGCGCGATCGTGCCGAGCGAGTCCAGGCCAAACGCGCGCGCCGCATTGACCGTGGCCGCGCGGAGCTGCTCGAGCGCCGGCACGCCCGCCTGGCCGAGCGCGACGAATTCCAGCGCATTCTGGCCGTGCGGCAACACGCCGCCGTCGGTCCCGAACACCAGGCGCACGCCGGCGCGCTGCGCCAGACCGACCGACGCGAACAGACCGCGCGCAACCGCGCTGCTATCGCCGGCGGTGAGTGACGCCAGCGTGGGAATCAGGAATACGGAGTCGCGCCTGAGCGCCACTGCGGTCGCGCTGTCCAGAAATGCCGCGTGCGCCAGCCCATCGATCCCGGCCGCGATCCCCGCGCGCACGCCGCCGTTGGAAAGAGCGTGCGCGATGACGCGCCGCCCACTCTGGTGCGCTTCGGTCACGACGGCGACGAGTGTGCTGTCGGGCAGCTCGTAGCTGTCGGGATGGGCGTATGCGTCTGCCGGCCATCCGGTGACGCAGACTTTGATCACGTCGGCGCCGGCAGCGATGTTGTCGCGCACGCGCTGGCGGAATCCTTCGGCGCCGCCGGCGATACCAATCCCTCCAAATTCACAGACGCCGTCTTTGCGACCCACCCAAATCCCTGATCCCAAGACCCGGGGGCCCGCAATCTGACCAGCGTTGATCGAGTCTCGGATACGCAGCAGGCGCTGGCCTCGTGAGCCGAGGTCCACAATCGTGGTGAATCCGGCGCGCAGATCGGCGAGCGCATTGTCCCGCACGGTCCCGCCGATCGTCAGATGAACATGCGCATCGATGAGTCCTGGAATGACGGTGAGCCCGCGGAGGTCGTAGACCGTGGCGCCCGGCGGGACTTTGACCTCGCTTCCGATCGCGCTGATCCGCCCGCCTTCGACCAGGATCGTTTGACCCGTCACCGCACCGCCCGTCACGGGGTCAATGACGCGCCCGGCGCGAATCGCGACCACCTGTACCGCGAGCACGAGCGCAAGCGTTGCCGTCATGGGACGGAAATGGTACGGACACTATCCGGGGTCACTAGGGGGCGGTACCGGCTCGGACGAATTGCTGACGGTCGGCCAGCCCGACAGACCGTTTGCCAGGATGATAGACCAGTCTGTCAGATCGGCAAAAAACGGCTGCAAAAACTCGGCACGGATGCTGCTATGGGGTGGGGGCAGCAGCCAAACCCACAATCCACCTTGGAAAGGAGGAACCCATGTTCCTGACGACTCGCAATTCGAACAACGAGATCAGCAACCGGATCAGCCGCTTGCTCAACGACGCATTCGGCGGAATGGATTGGCAGTATCGGGACAGCGTGAGCG
Organism: Gemmatimonadales bacterium; assembly: GCA_035710265.1. Taxonomy (GTDB): domain Bacteria; phylum Gemmatimonadota; class Gemmatimonadetes; order Gemmatimonadales; family GWC2-71-9; genus 20CM-2-65-7. Next base: position 3,599 of record DASTDR010000520.1, read on the forward strand.
CGTCCTGGGTCCCCCCTGTCGACATCTTCGAGCAGAAGGATCAGATCCGCATCATGGCCGAGGTGCCGGGCGTACGGCCGGAGGACGTGAAGATCTCGCTGGAGGGGAACGTACTCACGATCCGGGGCGAGAAGCAGCAGGTCGCCGAAGAGCAGACCGACCGGGTCCACCGCTACGAGCGCACGTACGGCGAGTTCGAACGGACCTTCAGCCTTCCCGCGACGGTCGAGGCCAACAGGATCACGGCGTCGTACGAGCACGGCATCCTGACGGTCACGCTGCCCAAGGTGGAGCAGGCGAAGCCGCGTCAGATCCAGGTGGAAGTCGCCCAGAAGTAAAAAGGGCGAGCAGACAAACACAGGGGCGGCCCCGGCCGCCCCTGTTTTGTGGTACTTTCTCGCTCATGAAGCAGTTCCCCAACCTCACGGTGCTCTCGCACCCGCTCATTCAGCACAAACTGACGATCCTGCGCGACAAGAAGACGAGCACGCGCGACTTCAAGCAGCTCGTCAACGAAATCGCGATGCTAATGGCGTACGAGGTGACGCAGGACCTGCCGCTCGAACCGGTGGAGATCGAGACGCCGCTCGAGAAAACGTCGGGCAGCCAGGTGGCCGGCAAGAAGCTCACATTGGTGCCGATCCTGCGGGCGGGCCTCGGCATGGTCGAAGGGATCTCCCAGCTGATCCCCTCGGCGCGCGTGGGGCACATCGGATTGTACCGGGATCACTCGACGCTTCAGCCCGTCGATTACTACTTCAAGATTCCTTCGGGCGAAGCGGACCGGGCGTTCTTCGTGCTCGACCCCATGCTGGCCACCGGCGGCTCCGCGGTCGCCGCCGTCACCGCCCTGCTACGGGCGGGCGCGCAGAAGATTCGGTTCCTGTGCCTGGTCGCCGCCCCCGAAGGAGTAAAAGCCATGCTGGATGCCCACCCCAGCGTGCCCATCTATACCGCCTCGCTCGATCGGGAGCTGAATTCCAAGGGCTATATCCTGCCCGGGCTTGGGGATGCTGGAGATCGCCTGTTCGGTACTCGTTGAACCGGCCGTCCGGCCGTCAGGCCATCCGACCGTCCGCTGGCACCAGCCAAGGCTCGACCACGTAACCATTTCGTCGTCCCCCGTGTCCCATCAGTAGTTACGAGACCAGTCCGTCACCTCGGAGCGCCGTGGACGAATCACAGCTGATAGCCCGCGTCCGCGCCGGGGATAGCGCCGCCGAGCGCGCGCTGTATGACGCGCATGTGGATCGCGTGTACCGCCTGGCCTTCCGGCTCGCGGGTGATGATGCCCTCGCGCAGGATTTCACCCAGGAAACGTTCATTCGCGCGTTCGACCGGCTGGGCTCGTTCCGCGGCGATGCCGCGTTTTCGACCTGGCTGCACACGATCACGACGACGGTCGTGTTGAATGGGTTGCGCAAGGTGAAACGATTCCGGCAGCGCGAGGCCGACATCGACGATGCGCACGAGATCGGTACTCAGCATCGCCATGCAGAACCGGATTTGAAGGCGCGCTTGAAGCAAGCGATCGACGAGCTGCCGGAAGGTTATCGCACGGTGTTCCTGATGCACGACGTCGAGGGGTACACACACGAAGAAATCGGCGCCGCATTGGGCGTCGAGACGGGCACCTCGAAAGCACAGTTGTCCCGCGCGCGCGCAAAGCTGCGCGTCGCATTGGCGGATTTCGCAGGAGAATGGGCGCAATGACGGAACAGCACGAAGATCCAAAGTTCGAAGCGTGGCTGAAGGACGTGGCACGTACCACGTACCACGCACCACGCACTACGCCCCGCGACGAGCTGTGGGCCCGCATTCACGCCGCACGCCGCACGCGTCACGTTCTTGAGCTCCGTCCCTGGATGGCATGGGCGGTGGCGGCCGCCGCCGTGCTCGTGCTCGGCATCGGCATCGGCCGGATCACGGTGCGGCAGCCGCCGGTACCAGCACCCACGCCGACGGCCGTGGCCCTCGAAATCGATTCCCTGGCCAACCAGGCGTACAAGGTTGCCGCGACGCAGTACCTCTCGCGCACCGAGGCGTTCCTCACCTCGTTTCGCGCGGACGCGAACCGCTCCGCCAGCACGGCGCGGCTGGCGCGCCAGGCGCGTGATCTTCTCAGCACGACGCGCTTGATGCTCGACTCTCCCGCCGCCAACGATCCTCGTCTGCGCTCCTTGCTGGAAGATCTCGAGCTCGTGCTGATGCAAATCGCCTTGCTCAATCCGGTCGAGGACGGCCACGAGCGCGATCTCATCACTCAAGGCATGAACCAATCGAACGTGTTGCCCAAGCTACGCTCGGCGATTCCCGCCGGGCCGATTCAGGCGCGCACAGAAGGAGCCCTTTGATGCTGTCCAGCGTGTCCCTCTTGCTCGCCGTTACGATGTCGCTGCAGGCCACGCCGGCGCCCTCGGCCAAGCCGCGCGCGCGCCAGCGCGTGAGCCCCGCCCCGCCGGTGACGGCGATCGCGCCGTACGCGATCACCCCCTCGCCCTCCGCAGTCATGGATCTGGCCCAAGCCGCGGTGGCGTTGGAAATGGCTGCGGCGCAGTTCCCGGCGCTAATGATGGAAGCTCCCGGGATGACCACCATCACGCCCATGGCGCTGGTCGGCCCGCAGCTGGCGGCGGGCGCAATCGCCCTGAGCACCGCGCCGATCGCGCTCGTCACGGCTTTCGATGATTGGAACGACGCCGACGAGCCGGACTTCACCGCAGCCGACCGAGTGCAGGGCGACGCCGCGGACTCGGTGTATCGCGCGGCGCGGCAGGCATTGAACGACAATCAGTACGACCGCGCGGCCGAGCTGTTCAAGAGTCTGCGCGACAAATACCCGCGCTCGTCGCATGTACCGAACACATACTATTGGCAGGCATTCGCGCTCTACCGCGCGGGCTCCGACGACCAGCTCCGCGGCGCGCGCGCGGCATTGCAGACGCAGGCACGCCGCTATCCGAACGCTTCGACCCGCCGCGACGCCGAAGCACTGCTCCGCCGAGTGGAAGGCTCGCTCGCACAGATGGGCGACGAGGACGCGGCGGCGTCGGCGATCGTCGCGGCGCAACCGCCTCAACCCCCGCAGCCCACCCAGCCCGTCGTGCCCGTGACACCGAAGCCCGGCCGGCCGCCGCGGCCAGGCTCCGACGCCTGTGATGATGACGAGGACGACATCCGGATCGCGGCGTTGAACGCCGTGCTGCAGATGGACGCGGAGCGGGCGGTACCGCTGCTCAAGACCGTACTCGCGCGGCGCGACGAAGGCTCGGCGTGCCTGCGGCGCAAGGCGGTGTTCCTCGTTTCGCAGAAACGCAGCGAAGAGACCTCGCGGATTTTGCTCGACGCCGTTCGGAACGATCCGGACAAGGAAGTGCGCGAGCAGGCCGTGTTCTGGCTGTCGCAGGTGCCGGGCGATGAGACCGTAGCGGCGTTGGACTCGATTCTCCAGGACCCCAAAGCCGACCCGGAGATTCAGGAGAAAGCGATCTTCGCCCTGTCGCAGCATCGCGGCGAGCGCGCCGCGGCGATTTTGTGCACGTACGCGGGCCGGCGCGACCGCCCGGAAGAGCTCCGTGACAAGGCCATCTTCTGGCTCGGGCAACGCCGCTCCCCGGCCAACCAGCTGTGCTTGCGGAATCTCTACACGAAACTGGAAACGGATGAGCTGAAGGAGAAAGTGATCTTCTCGCTGTCGCAGATGGGCGGCGCGGACAACTATCGCTGGTTGATGGACATCGCGCTGAACGCCCACGAGAACATCGAGCTGCGCAAAAAGGCGCTGTTCTGGGCCGGGCAGGCGCGAAGCGTCGAAATCGCCGATCTCGTCAAGCTCTACGACAGCATGAACGATCGTGAGATGAAGGAGCAGCTGATCTTCGTATACTCGCAGCGGCGCGAGGAAGCGGCGGTCGAGAAGCTGTGTCAAATCGGGAAGAATGACCCGGATCTTGAGCTTCGCAAGAAAGCGCTGTTCTGGCTGGGCCAATCACGCAGTCAGCGCGCGATGGAGTGCCTCCAGGAGGTCATCAACAAATGATCGCACTCGCATTCCTCACGCTCACCCTCGTCCAGCAGCAGTCACTCGAGCGGCGCGTCGCGAACGCGCCGGATGGGACGATTCGATTCAGTTACGCGGCGAAGCCGGGCGTGTACGGCAACGGCCGCAATCAAATCAGCTGGGGGTGTCAGGACGGGAAGTGCCGCCACAACGAGATCCGCGATTACGATGACAACTGGTCGGATCTGGAGACGCCCTGCGATTCGGGTCCCGTGCGCGTTGCGCTCTCCAAGCGCGCCGGCAAAATCGCCGAAATGCGTGTCTATGTCGGCGGCGAATGGCGCGCCAGCACCACGGCTACGGATCTGGGCGTGGTCGGCACCAAGGACGCGACGACCTACTTGCTGGGCCTGGCGCGGCGCGACGAATCACGCGCGTCCGAGAAGGCGATCTTCGCGGCGATTCTCGCCGACAGCGTCACGATCTGGCCCGATCTACTCACGATCGCCAAAAGCAACGAAGTGACACGCAAGGTGCGGCGCTCCGCGGTATTCTGGCTGGGCCAGGCGGCCGGCGAAGCGGCGACACGCGGTCTGACCGATCTGGTCGACGACAAGAACGCCGATCGGGAAGTGCGCGAGACGGCGGTCTTCGCGCTGTCACAACGGCCGCACGACGAGGGGGTGCCCGCGCTCATTCAGGTCGCGAAGCGGAACCCCGATCCCGACCTGCGCCGCAAGGCCATCTTTTGGCTAGGGCAGTCAGAGGACCCCCGGGCGATTAGCTTGTTCGAAGAGTTGCTCACCAAGCCATAAATCGTGGGGTGTGGGGTGTGGGGTGTGGAAAAGACGGCCACATCCCACTTCCCACATCCCACGCCTTTGTATCTTGACGCATGCCCATCTGGACCGGACGGCGTGTCCTCGGCTTCTTCTTTCTCGCGGTTCTTCTCATTGGCCTGACGTGGGCCGCGGTCGTCGTCACGGTCGCGATCCACGCCGCGCGCGATGAAGCCAACGCCGCCGACGCGATCGCCGTGCTCGGTGCCGCGCAGTACAACGGCCGTCCGTCCCCTGTTTTCCGCGCCCGTCTTCAGCATGCCGCCGCCCTCTACCAACGCGGTCTCGCGCCAGTCGTGCTCGTGACCGGTGGTGTTGGTCGTCGCGACACGCTCAGCGAAGCCCATGTCGGCCGCGACTACCTCGTGCGATTGGGCCTCCCCGGGGACGCGGTCATTCCCCTTGCGGGCGGCGACGATACTTACGCGTCAATCGAGCTGCTTAAGAAGTGGTTCGCTGGGCGGGACAGTCGGCGCGTGCTGCTGGTGAGTGACGGCTTTCATATGCTGCGGTTGCAAATCATTGCGAAACGCCAGGGGCTCCTCCCGTACACGTCGCCCGCGACCGGGTCCCCCATTCACGCGAGTCTGCGCCGCAACACGGGGTACCTCTTTGCCGAAGGATTCAAGGTCCCATTCACATGGCTATTCCAACACTGAAGACCAGGCGGATTCACTCCGGGAAGTTCATCAATCTCGACATCGATACGGTCCGATTCCCGGACGGCTCGGTCGGAGAGCTCGAGCTGGTCCGCCATCCCGGCGCCTCCGCGGTGGTGCCGTTTGCGTCGGATCCTCACGGCGCCGATCCGACCATCCTCCTCATCAAGCAGTACCGATACGCGACGCTCGACGCCCTGTTCGAGATTCCCGCCGGTCGGCTGAACCCCGGCGAGGATCCACGGGCATGTGCAGAACGGGAGCTGCTGGAAGAAGTCGGTGTGAAAGCCGGGCGGGTCGAGCGTCTTACTACTATATGGACGACCCCCGGCTTCACGGACGAGCGGATTCACCTGTTTTGGGCAGCCGATCTGACCACGGGGCAGCACGCCCGCGAGGCGGACGAATTCATCGAAGTGACGCCGAAGCCCCTGTCGGAGGTCCTTGCTCTCATCCGGAGCGGCGAGATCTGCGACGCCAAGACGTGCTTGGCCATCCTATTCGTAGCGGGTTTCATACTGGAGCATTAGTCCTTTCCGCTCCAAGGATCTAGATCAAATGTGGAATTGTGCCGTCCTCCAGGCTGGACAATATTCCCATTTCGCAGCACGCTGCGACTCGTAAGCGCTTGGGATGTAAAGGGTTACTACCTTAGGCCTGGAGGCACGGTTCGTGCCAACACTAGCTAAAGCCAATCAGGGCAGAGTGTTCCCTGTTCCCGTTCGCAACACAAGGGTAACCATGCGCACCACGCTAAAGCGTCCCACACCCGCCGTCGACACGCAGCGCGCACTGCAGCGCGAAGCGCTGCACGAGCTCGATGACGGCCAGGTGGTGATGCGGCATCTGGCCGGCGAAGCGCAGGCGTTCGGCACACTCGTCGACCGCTACCAGACCCGCTTGCTCAACTTCGTCAACCGTACGATCGGCGATCGCGAGCGGGCTGAAGACCTGGTTCAGGAAGTCTTCATTCGCGTTTTCCGCCATCTCCACCGCTTCGATCAGACCAAGAAGTTCTCGACCTGGATCTATACGATCGCGTCGAACTTGGCGAAGAACGAGCTGCGCAACCGCAGCCGGAACCCGCTGGTGCTGTTCCAGACGATCAAGAAAAACTGGGAAGCCGATCATCGGCCGCTGCAGTTCGAGGACACCACCGCGCGTCCTGACGACCTGTACCGCAAACGCTTCTTGAAGGACGCGGTGGACCAATGCGTCCAGCGGCTGCCTGAACACCACCGGGAGGTCTTTGTGCTCCGGGAGCTCGAGGGGAAGAGCTACCAGGAAATCGCCGAGATCACCGGGTGCAACCTGGGGACCGTAAAGAGCCGCTTGAACCGGGCACGGAACAGCTTCGCCCAGCTCATCGGCCCGATCCTCGTCTAAGCTTTTCCAGCCTCAAGCCACCCCGGCTGCGGAACACCCCGCGGCCGGGAGTGGTACATTCCCACCATGATCTGCAAGGAGTTTCTGGAGCGGCACAGCGAATTCCGGGACGGACTGATCACCTCCCCCCGGGATCTGCGGCGCTTTACGCGACACCTGGCGCACTGCCCCTCGTGTCGCCGATACGATTCCACCGTGCGACAGGCCGTCCAGGTACTCCATTCCGCATCGCCGATCACACCTTCCGCCGATTTTCGCCAGCGACTCGATGCGCGTCTCGCGATCGAGCGGCGCCGCGTCCCTCGTTCGCCGGCGCGTTCAGGTTTTTCGACGGCGATGTTGGTATTGGCGGCGCTGGCGCTGTTCTTCTTTGAAGTCTCGCGGCGGCCGCGGTTCGAGAAAGCTCCCTTGCTGCCGCCAGCCGCATTCCCCAAGCCGGTCGCGAGTGCCGCGTTGCCGTTTGTGTCGTTCCAGGATCCGCGCGCGAGCGTCGTCAGCGGCAATCCTTACCCGTACGGGACGGCTCTGGTACAACCCCCGACCATCGTTTTTCAGCCCGCCTCCTCAGGGCGGTAGCACTTTTCGGGCTTTCTTGGGGCACAGCGCCGCGGTAACTTCGCCGTATGCCGGCGCTCACCCTCGATGCCCTCCTGCGTAGCCTAAAGAAGAAGGGTGCCGTTCCGGACCCCGTATATCTCCTGCACGGTGACGAAGACGTTCTGAAGGCCGAGGCCATTCGTGCACTGCTCGATGCGGCTGTCGGCACCAACCGCGATTTCAACCTCGATGTCCGCTACGCGGCCGATCTGACTCCAGAGTCGTTCCATGCGCTCGTGAACACGCCGCCCATGCTGGCCGAGCGACGCGCGGTCGTCGTCCGCGGCGTCGAGCAGCTCGGCAAGCGCAAGACCAGGATCCGGGACGAAGTGCTCCGCTATCTCGCCGACCCGAATCCGACCACGGTTCTTGTGCTCGTGATCGCAGCGGGCGAGGAGGCCGATGCCGAACTTACCCGTAGCTCCACGGCGGTGCTGTTCGAGGCGCTCGACGCCGACCGCGTGCCGCGCTGGTTGCAGCATCATGCCTCGTCACTCGGTGTTACCGTGGCACCCGACGCGGCCGATCTGCTGCTCAAGGCAGTCGGAACCGACCTGAGCGCCCTCGCGCGTGAGCTCGAAAAGCTGGCGTCCTTGGCGGGCGGGTCCGGTCGTCCGATCACGGCGGTGGATGTGACGAGCCTCGTGGGGGTGCGCCACGGCGAGACCATTTACGATCTCCTCCATGCGGCCATGGAGCGCCAGGCGGCGCAGGCGGCTCGGCTCGTCGAGCCGGTCCTCGAGCAGGCAGGCATGTCCGGGGTGAAAATCCTGTCGCTGTTGGGAACGCATCTGGTGGGCACGGCGGTCGCGAGGGCCGAGCGCGATCGGGGCGCGACCCCGGCGCGGCTTCCTGATATCGTGTTTCGCCAGCTGCTCGCCGCGCGCCCCTATGGCCTGCGGGGCTATAAAGAGGAAGCGGCGCATTGGAGCCGGTGGAGCGCGCTCTGGTCGGCCGCTGAATTGAGCCAGGCACTGCGGGCGGCGCTCGCTGCCGACAACGCGTTGAAGACCGCCACGGTCAGTGATGATCGGGGAATCGTGATGCAGCTCGTGCTGGGGTTTGCAAAGTTGGATCGGGAGGCTGCATGAGACGGCCGGACGGCCGGACGGCCGGACGGTCGGTAGTGCTCACGTTGGCGCTGTTGGCCGTCGGGCCGTCCGGCCGTCCGGCCGACCTGTCCGCCCAGACCGACAGTCGTCTCGTCGAAGCGCTCCGCCTTGCGCAATCCGGCCAGGTCGACTCAGGCCGCGCGATCGTGCGCCGGCTTCTCGCCACGTTGCCCTCGAACGATTCCGTGTATCCGCAGGCGCTGTTGGCCGCCGCCAAGATGGCTCCCGATGCGCCGAGCGTGTCGTCGAATCTCAATCGCATCGTGGTGGAGTACGGCGCGAGTGACTGGGCCGACGATGCCCTGCTGCTGCTCACCCAGTTGTACTTCGCGCAGCACGATCCGGGACAGACCGTCCATACGGCGGAACGGCTCAATCGCGATTACCCCGATTCTCCGCAACGCGCGCGCGCCAACTTCTGGGCGGCCCGAGCCTACTTTGAGCTCAAGAACGAGGCGCGCGGCTGCGAATTGATCCAACAATCGCTGGATGGCGCCGGCGACGACGTCGAATTCAAGAACCAGGTGACCTTCTACGCGGCCCGCTGCAGCGCCACCAGGACGACTACCACGCCGCCGCCTACCGACACGAGCAACCGGAGTACCGGTGCACACGCCTACGCGGTTCAGGTGCTGGCGGTGAAGAGCGCAGCGCAGGTGGACGACATGCTGACCCGGCTCAAGGTGATGGGGTTCGACGCGCGCGTCGTGCGCGACTCGACCGGCTACTTCAAGGTGCGCGTGGGACGATACCCGACTCGCGAAGAAGCGGCCCGCACCCAGCAGCGGCTCAAGACCCGGATCGGCGGGCAGCCGTTCGTCGTGGAGGAACAGTGACAGCCGGTGGCGTGACCGACACGCCCCTCATGCAGCAGTACCGCGACATCAAGGCGCACCATCCCCAGACCATCCTGTTCTTCCGGATGGGCGACTTCTACGAGATGTTCGAAGACGACGCCAAGCTCGCCGCCCGCGAGCTGGGCCTGACGCTGACGTCGCGCAACAACGGCGGCGCCGCCGAGGTCCCGCTGGCGGGCGTTCCGGTCAAGGCCGCGACCGAATACCTGCGCCGGCTCATCGCGAAGGGGCACCGGGTCGCGATCGCCGAGCAGATCGAAGACCCCAAGCTCGCCAAGGGCGTCGTCCGGCGCGCGGTGGTCGAGACCGTCACGCCGGGCACCGTCCTGACGGACGACTGGCTCGTCAAGAATCGCAACAACTACGTGGTGGCCGTGGATCCCCGCGGCGTGGCCGCCGGGTTAGCCGCTCTCGATATCACGACCGGCGAGCTGATTCTCGAGGTGGTGCCGGCGGCTGAGATCGAGCCCGCGCTGGCGCGCTACGAAGCGCGCGAGCTCGTGCTCCCCGCCGAGAGCAGCGTGTCATCGATCCATGCAACGATCACAAACCGCGAGGCCTGGGAATTCGACGCCGACCTGGCGCGCGAAGATCTGACCCGCCATTACGGGCTCGCCTCACTCGACGGTCTCGGTATCGCGCCGGAGGACGGCCCTGCCCTTGGCGCCGCAGGCGCGCTGCTGCGGTACGCGCGTGAGCTCAAGCCCGGCGGCCTGCCACATCTGGTGCACCCCACGATCGTGCGCCGGGGCGATGTGCTGCCGCTGGACGAAATGACGCGTCGTAACCTGGAGCTGGTTGAGCCGCTCCGCGCCGGCACGGAAGGCTCGACGTTGCTCGACGTCATCGATCGCACGCTCACGCCCATGGGCGGGCGGCTGTTGCGCCGCTGGCTACTCGCGCCGCTCCTCGACCCTGCGGCGATCAATGCCCGG
>DASTDR010000521.1:0-2934 GCA_035710265.1 Gemmatimonadales bacterium
CGGGCGTCTCGCGCCAACACCGCCGGCCCCGATCGGGCTCGACGAGGTAGGCGCGAATGCCCAGGGCCCGCAGCGTCAGCAGGGTGTCGTTGCTGTGGTAGCCCCGATCACCGACGAGCGCCGTCGGGGCCGCGGCCTGCACGGCCGCCAACTGCTCGGCCGCCGTGAGCGTCGTTGCGAGCACACTCGTGGTGTCGCCGACGTCGGCCCCATGCAGGGTGACGGCCACCAGCGCGCCCGTCTCGAGATCCACCGCGTGTTCGACCTTGTGGGCGAGATGCGTCCGCCCATCCTTCAGCTGAGTGACTTTGGCGTCGGGGTCCGACGGATTCACCCACTCGGCATTGGACGTCCGCTTCTTGCGCCGACGGTCGAGCCGGGCCAGCGCCGCGCGGCTCGGCGTCTTGAGGCCCGAGGCCTTGGCCAGCCGGGTGAGGAACTGCTGGTAGCTTTCCCCGGTGTCCCGCCGCACGATGCTCCGCATCGCGGCGTTCGCTTCCAGCGTCGTGGCATCCACGGCGAGCGTCTGGCCCCGGAGCAGATGGGCCTCGACCAGGCGCTCTTGCACCCACGTGAACACGGCCTGATGCGCCTCGCCATCGATCAAGCGTCGGGTGCGCGAGAGCGTCGAGTGATCGGGCGCGGCCTCGTTCAGCCCCAGGCCCAGGAACTGCCGGACCGCCAGCGAGTCGGCGGCGCGCCAGGCGATCCCACGCTCCGAGTCGAGCCCTTCGAAGTACCCGACCAGCAGCAGCCGGAAGTACCGGCCGGGGGCCAGACTGGGGCGTCCCATCACGGGGGCGTAGAACGGCCGGCAGTGCTCTTCAACAAACCGGTCGAAGCCAGCGGCGTCGAGGATCTCGTTCAATCGCACGTAGAACGGATGGCCCGGGGACACCGGCAACTCAGTCGCGGCAATCCACATCGGCCCTTGTTCGCTCTTGCGTTTGCCCATCGCCATGGCTCGCAGTGTACGATCCTGCGCGCCAGTGGCGACGTCATTTCATCGACTTTCACCACGGGCTGCTAGGCCGCTCCGCTGCCGGGCGCCAGCACCTTCGGCCCGCGCGCGTCGCCCTGCAAGCGTTGCCCGAGCCACACCAGCGTCTGGCCGACCGTCACCCGAAGGGGCGGCCGCGTCCGGAGCGATTGAGCCAGCTGGTCTCGCATCGCCGCCGCACGCCCCTCGTTTATGCGCTCCTTCACCCAGTATTCGGTCACGTAGATGTTCAGGTCCATGACACGGACTCTCCTCTCGTCGGGCGCGCCACCGGAGCGACGCGCGCAGACTGGCGGATCGGTCGGTCCTGCGGGCTCAGTACGAGCTCGAACCGGCCCGGCGTCGCTCGCTCGGCCGCGTCGAAGGCGCGGGACGCGGCCTCGACCACGCGCGTGACCGTGCCGAGATCGTCGAACGGCACGGGGATCGCCAGCCGCCAGCCATGCCAGAGCCGGCGTACCGTCGGCGCGACGACCGCGCCGAGCTCGGCGTGAATCGCGTCGGTCACCGCGATCTGGCGCGCGATCTCCGCGAGTCGCCGCTGCTGGCGCCACGCGACCACCTTCAACAGCGCGACGACCAACGCGACCGGGAGCAGCACGACGAGCGTGGTCAGGACGTTCTGTGCGGGCTCAACCATGTCGGCCTCCTCTGCAGCGTGTAACACCGCAGCGAGGCCACCGTGAAACGGACGCGGTGAGGCTAGGCCGGCAGCGGATGCAGATCCGGGCGGCAGGCGGTGCAGGGAACGAGCCCGAGCGCTCCGGCGACGTCGCGCGACGCCAGCAGGGTGACCCGCCCGATCGGACGCCGCGCGATGTCTCCGCAGGTGGGCAGGCAATACTCGCGCTGCTCGTTGCGCTCGTAGTGGTAGAGCGCGTCACGCGCGACGCGCGAGTCGCCGCGCGCGCCCACCGCGTGAACGCCCTCGACGGCGAGCAGGCGCTGCTTGAGCCCGGTCTTGTTGCCGGCGTAGCCGGTGAGCGCGCCGGAGGTTCCGATGATGCGGTGGCACGGGACGACGATCGGTAGCGGATTCCAGCGGAGCGCCTGGGCCACCGCGCGCGTGGCCGTGGGCTTGCCGATCTCGGTGGCGATGCCCGCGTACGACGTGACGGCGCCGTAGGGAACGGCGGCCGTGGCGCGGAGCACGTTGCGATGGAAGTCGCTGCGCGCCAGGCGCAGGTCGAGCGGCCACTCCAGGCGCGTGCGGTCGCCTTTCAGATATTCGAGCAGCTCGCGGTAGAGCGCCTCGATGTCGGCGCCGTCCTCCTGGGGCTCGACGCCGGCGGTGCGGCTCAGGCGCGAAGCGCCGAGGTCGCTCCGATCGCCCAGATACTCCACGAGCGACACCCCGTGCTCCGATCGGCCGATGAGAATGTGACCCAGGGGCGACGGGAAGATGCGGTAGGACACCAGGCGCGATCGCAGATCGGCCAGACGCGACTCGAGCGCCTCGCGCGCGCGCGCCACGCCGCCGGCCACCGCCGGCGCGCGCCGGAGCGCCCCCACGACGCCGTCGATCTCGCGGTAGCGATGGAACTCGCCGCGGCAGGGGCCGCAGACGTCGATGTGGCGCTCGACGCGACGCGCGGTCCCGACCTCGGCGTCTCCGGTCGCGGCGGCGACGAGGTCGGCTTCGATCTCCAGACAGATTTGGGGTTTGCGGTTCATCGCGGTTGCTCCATGTTGGTCGGGCTCCCCTCGAGGGACGCCGCGCCGGCCTCCCGATCGCGTGTCGGTGTCAGCTGGTGACTGTTGAGGCTCAGGCGAATCTTCTTGAGCGCCTGGAAAACGTGGGCCCGCGCGCTCTCCGCCGAGCAGGCGAGGCTCTGGCCGATCGCCTCGTAGTCGAGATCGTGGATCTTTCGCATGATGAACGCCTGCCGTTGCTTCAGGGGAAGCCCGCGGACGGTGCTCTCGAGCAGCGTCCG
>DASTDR010000522.1:0-3604 GCA_035710265.1 Gemmatimonadales bacterium
CATACTTCCCCAAGGCTGCCGGGCGCGCCCGTGACCAGCGGTGCGAGCACACTCGTGTCTGTGGTGAGATAGGCGTTGTTCCACGCCACTTCATTGGGTCCCGGTGTCGAGTCAGGATGTGCAAAGAACACCGTGTACGATGGCCGCTGGAGCTTCAGCGTCTCATCGACCGACATATCGAACAGCGAGCGGTCGTAGAAGATTCCCCAGCCTCCGAACACCGCGGTCCTGTCTGCGTCGTCCAGCGAGTACGAGAACCCGAGTCGCGGTTGGATCGCGCCCTTGAACCGCTCCCGCTGGGTGCCGTCCGTGAAGTACTCCAGCGTATCGATGGGGAAGAAGAGCTCGCTGTTGTACAACCGAATCGTGTCGCGGACCGCCTGGGGAGTGACGTAGTCGTAGTTCATCATGTGCGTCTCGTAATCCCAACGCACTCCGAGATTCAGCGTCAGCCTTTTCATCGGCGTCCAGTCGTCCTGGAGGTAGAATCCGATCTGCGTGTTGTCCGCCTTGAGGCCGGGGTTCCCGTACTGCCACGTCATCTGGTAGGGGCTTCGATAGTTGTAGGCGAGCGTGTCACCGCTCCGGGTGATCGTATCCGTGTAAAAGAAATGCGGCGTTTCGTCATTCCGCTTGATGATATCGTAGTTCAACAGATCGACGCTAACGCCCGCCTTCAACACGTGAGCGCCGCCACCCAGTCCCGTATACGTAATGTCATCGCGGAATCCAATGCGTTGCTGCGTGAAATCCTGAATACTGAGGAAGCTTCCGATTCGACCAATTCCCGTGCAGCAGCTGGCCGCGGACCCGTTCTGGAATTCACGGGAGGGGAGGTCGCTGACGTCGGGTGAAGGATTCCGGGTGAAATTCTGGAACGTGATGCTCGCTTCGTTCAGCCATTCGCCGCTGAAATAGTTGTGCTTCAGGATTCCCAGCCCGATGTCCTGTCGGTAGTTGACCGCCGCCTGGGCGGCAACCTGTCCACCAAAATCCCGGACGTCGGTTTCATGCCGGTTGTTGTAGCTCAACTCCAGTGATGAATTATTGCTGAGTGCATAGTTGAGCTTTCCGAACAACAACGTCTCACGGAATGGCGAGGTTATGTGGCCATTGAACTGCGCGAGGTTCACGGTATCGAGGTTAGGGAACCCCGTGGGCGCAGTGATTGCCACCGTGTTCGCGCGATTCTGGTAATTCCCTTCGTACGACCCGAAGAAAAACAACCGGTTTCTGATGAGCGGGCCGCCAATCGAAAGACCCGACAGCACACGACTGTAATCAGGCTTGGTAAAGCCGGTAGGGTTGTTGTTCTTATCCCTGATTTGAAAAGTGTCTAGGGCGAGCAGATTCTTGTTCTGATAACCGACAAAGGCGTTGCCCGACCATTTATTGCCGCCGCTGCGAGTCGTCGCAGTGATGATGGCGCTCGAGGCTTTCTGATACTCCGCCTTGAAGTTCTGGGTTACGACGCGGTACTCCTGAATCGCGTTACGGGGGAACGGATTGCCACGGCTCGCATCCTGACCCGCGACACCGCCGCCCGTCAGATCATTCTTGAGACTCGCGCCGTCCACGAACAGGTTGACCTGATTAGCGCCTTGAGCGCCGGCGGAGAACGTCCTGAAGCCCGCTCCTGAGTTGATGCGGTCTTCTGTGACCGTGACTCCAGGGGCCAGCTGCGCTAGGTCGAGGAAGTTGCGGCTGTTCGAGGGCAGCTGCTGTATCTGCTGTTGGGTCACGTTTGTCGCGATTTCAGACGTTCGCATCTCGACCGCAGGTGTGGCCTCGACGGCCACCGCCTGCAGCTCGACAGCGCCGGCTTGCAGACTGAAATCCGCCGACATCGTTGCGCCGACCTGCACTGTGACCTGCCTACGCTGCGGCGCGAACCCGATCTTGCGAGCGGACACTTCATACGTCGCCGGCGCGAGACCGGGAAGCACGTACGACCCGTCGGCCCGGCTCGACGTGGAGCGCTGGACACCGGTCTGGGGGTTGGTGACCTGGATTTCGGCGTCGGCTACCGGACCGCCGTTCTGGTCCTTCACGAAGCCTCGAACCGTACCGGTCGTTGTTTGTGCGCTGAGAGAGAGAGGAAGGAACAGCAGACCAATGGAAACGAGCCACAGAAGACGCTGACGACACATAGACGATCTCCGTGAAAAAGATGAGTCAGTGGCTTAACTTGCCCACGCCGTCCGGGGCACCGCTAGCCCTTCACGCCGTCTCGTTTTGCGCCGTAATATTCTCCTCTTCCGTCCCTAGATACCGGAGAGCGCGTCTTATGTTGCACCGCTGCCTCACTGTCCTGATCTGCTCCCTGCTCGCGGCGCCCCTCGCCGCCCAAAATCTCGACTCCCTGCTGCGCCAGATGACCCTGGAAGAAAAACTCGGCCAGCTCAATCTCCTGTCGGCGGATGGCCGGGCATCGCCGCAACAGTTGCAGCTGGTCCGGACCGGCAAGCTCGGCGGGCTATTCAACGTGAATGGCGCGGAAAACACCACCGCCGCCCAACGGGCTGCCGTCACCGAGTCACGGCTCAAAATCCCGCTGCTCTTCGGCATGGACGTGATCCACGGCTACCGCACGATCTTTCCCATTCCGCTCGGCGAGGCGGCCGCCTTCAATCCCGAGATCGCGGAGGCCACGGCGCGCGCGGCAGGCCTCGAGGCCGCAGCCGCGGGCATCAATTGGACGTACGCGCCGATGGTGGATATCGCCCGCGACCCGCGCTGGGGCCGCATCGCGGAGGGATCGGGTGAGGACCCCTATCTCGGGTCGCTGCTCGCCGCCGCCCGCGTGCGCGGCTTCCAGCAGTCGATCTTCGCCACGGTAAAACACTTCGCGGGCTACGGCGCGGCCGAGGCAGGCCGCGAGTACAACGAAACCGAGATCTCCGAGCGCACGATGCGAGAGATCTACCTCCCGCCATTCAAGGCGGCGATCGACGCCGGCGTCGCCAGCCTGATGACCGCGTTCAACTCGATTTCGGGAGTGCCTGCCTCAGGGAACGTGTGGCTGACCGATACGGTGCTGCGGCGCGAGTGGGGATTCACCGGATTGGTGGTCAGCGATTGGACGTCGGTCGCCGAGCTGATTCCGCACGGCGTCGCCGCCAACCTGGCGGACGCGGGCCGTGTGGCGCTCACCGCGGGCGTGGACATGGACATGATGAGCAGCAGCTACGTGAGCGACTCGATGGCGGCGCTGGTTCGTTCGGGCCGTGTTCCGATGGCGGTCGTCGATACCGCCGTGATGCGCGTGCTGCGCGCCAAACAGCGCATGGGCTTGTTCCGCGATCCGTACCGGGCCCGCACCGCGCCACCCATGGCGGAGAGCCGAGCCCTGGCGCGCCGCGCTGCGCGCGAGTCGATCGTCCTGCTCAAGAACGAGCGCAACGTCCTGCCGCTCGATCCCAAGACCGCCACCATCGCGGTGATCGGCCCGCTCGCAGACAACAAGCTCGACGCACTTGGCCCCTGGCACACGCAGGGGCGTGCCGAGGACGTTGTCTCCGTGCTCCAGGGAATCCGCGCGAGGGCCTCCGCGTCGCAGGTGGTGTACGCGCAGGGCTCAGGAATCGACGACACGGTGACGGCC
>DASTDR010000523.1:0-3460 GCA_035710265.1 Gemmatimonadales bacterium
GACGATCACCGGCGGCTGGCCGTCCAGCGTGTATTCCCACGTGCCTTCGAGGACGTAGATGATCTCTTCGCCGGGATGCGAGTGCCTGGGGGCCGTCGTTCCCGGCTCGAGCTCGACGATGGTCTGGATGACCTCGCGTCCGGCGACGCTCAGGTCGTGCCGCTGGAGGTCGATGCGCCGTGCACCTACGAGCTGCGCTTGCGCTCCGTCGAGCACCGCCGGGCCGGTTGCGGCGATCAGCGCCGCGATAGCAATGATTCGGGTCGTTTTCATGAAAATCCTTCCGTCCTTTCAAGCTCAGCGCGTCTGGTACGGATGGAAAACGTAGTCCTTCGCTTTCCCCACCTGGTGGGGGCCATGCCCGCAGTTGGTGGGATCCGCGGTGGGCGTGAACTTTCGGGTCGCGGGGTCGTAATTGAACACGGCATAGCCCCAGCCGCCGCCCCGCGCATTCCGGCGGCCGCGGCGGCGGACATCGCGGCGGCGCCGACGATGCGGCGCCGGTCGTAGTTGATGGCTTCGGACATGGATCTGGCTCCTTGTTTCGAAGCAGCTTCCTACCGTAACGACCGGAACGCCGCGCGCAGGTCCGACACCAGCAGCTCCGGCTGCTCCCACGCCGCGAAGTGGCCGCCCTTGTCGTGTCTCTTGTAATAGACGAGTTTGGGATACGCCGCCTCGGCCCAGCTGCGCGGGGCCTGATAGAGCTCGTCGGGAAAGGCGCTCACGGCGGCCGGGATCGGCACGCCCTTCGGGGCGAAGAAGGCAAGCTTGCTTTCCCAGTACAGACGGGCCGCCGGGATGGTCGTGTTGGTCAGCCAGTAGAGCGTGACGTTGTCGAGGATGTCGTCGCGCGTGAGCCCTTCGCGCTGACCGTCGAAGACGCGCGACATGAGCGCCATGCTCGCCGCGTCGTGGTCGAGCATCCAGGCAGCCATGCCGACCGGCGAATCGCCGATTCCGTAGATGGTCTGCGGGCGGTTCGACATCTCGATGGCGTAGCCCAGGCCGTGCTTGTAGAAAGTCGCGAGCTGGTCGTAGGCGCGCCTTTCGTCGGGTGCGAGCTCCGCGGGCGCCGGTGCACCGGCAAGGGCCGCCTTGTCGATGGCGGGCGGCACGGTGGCGGGCATGTTGGTGTGGATCCCGACCAGCTCCGGGGCGCCGAGCAGGGACATCTGTTCCGTCACTGCATTGCCCCAATCGCCGCCCTGCGCCACGAAGCGCTTGTAGCCGAGGCGCTTCATCAGCACGACCCATGCTTTGGAGATACGGATCGGATCCCAGCCGAGCTCCTTGGGCGCCGCGGAAAATCCGTGGCCCGGCAACGACGGAATCACGACATCGAAGGCGTCCGCGGCACTGCCGCCATGCGCGGTGGGATTCGCCAGCGGATCGATGATCTTCAGCTGCTCGATGATCGAGCCGGGCCAGCCATGGGTGACGATCACCGGCAACGCGTTCGGATGCTTCGAGTGTACGTGGATAAAGTGAATGTCGACCCCGTCGATCCTGGTGATGAAGTTCGGCAGGGCATTGAGCTTCGCCTCGGCCTTGCGCCAGTCGTACTCGGTCGCCCAGTAGCGCGCGAGCTTCTGTACCGTCGCGAGTTGCACGCCCTGCGACTGGTCCTTGACCACCTCCCGCTCGGGCCAGCGGGTCTGCGCGATGCGGCGTTTCAGGTCGGCGAGCGCCTCGTCCGGAAAGTGCACGCGGAACGGGCGGATGGCGTCGGCGGCGCTCCCGGTCTTCGCTTGTGCGTGTGCTGGTGTCTGTCCCATGGCGATCGTTCCTCCGAGAAGAAGTGCGGCAAGTGTCTTCATGGCTGTTCCCTTTTCAGTTCGGATTGGCGGGCACAGTGAAGGTCACCGTGCGCCCGATGAAAGGCTTGCCCTCGGGGTCCACGGCCTCGATGCGCACCTTGTGCTCGCCGCGCGGCAGGCCGACCAGGATGATCGTGTTGCTCGCGCCGTAGTCCGCCCACTGCCAGGGCAAATCGTCGAGCTGGATGTGCAGGTGCCCGACCCGCGGGGAGATCCGGCCGGCGGCGGCACCGCCGACCGGAACGATGCGCAGGTTCTCCAGGCGGTACGGAATGAAGACGACGCCCTGGGCGAGCGGTCCGGGAAGCGGCGGCAGCACGGTGAGGCTGACCGCGGGTTCGTTCTCGACGTCGACGCGGTGCTCTGCGCGAAAGCGCCGCCAACCAGCAGGGTGCTCGCCGCGAGCGCGGCCGCCGCCTTGGCGAAGAGTCTGTTCATGGTCGTTCGGTCACTTGTGTCACACCTGATCCGCTGCCGGCCTGGGCAACGGCTACACGCCATCGCCACTCAAAGGTCGATGACCACGTCGCCTTACTGGCGAAGCGAGCGGAACGCGGCTCGCATCTCCTCGGCGAAGAGCTGCGGCACCTCGTTCGCGGCGAAGTGGCCGCCCTTGTCGACCTCGTTCCAGTAGATCAGCTTCTTGAAGGCTTTCTCGCCCCAGCTCTTCGGCGCGCGATAGATCTCGCCGGGGAAGATGGTCACGGCCACCGGCACCTTCTGGATGTCGAACGCGTTGAACGGGCCGCCGCCGCCCTGCGCCGCGTCCCAGTAGGAGCGCGAGGAGGACGTGCCGGTGTTCGTCAGCCAGTAGAGCGTGACGTTGTCGAGCATGTCGTCGTACGAGAGCACCTTCTCGGGCTGCCGGTTGCTGTGCGTCCACTCGGTGAACTTGTCGTAATAGAAGGCGAGCATGCCGACCGGCGAATCCGCCAGCGAATAGCCGAGCGTTTGCGGCCGCGTGTTCATCATCTCGGCATAGCCGAACCCCTTGCGGTAGAAGTACTCGAGCCCGGCGAAGGCGGTCTTCTCCGCCTCGGTGAAGGTCGCGGGCGCAGGCTGGCGCAGCCGGATGAGATCGAGGACGCTCGGCGGCACGGTGCCCGGCATGTTGATGTGGATCGCGAGCAGGCCTTCGGGCGCCTGGATCGCCATCACCTCGGAGATGATCGCTCCCCAGTCGCCGCCCTGGGACACGTACTGCTTGTATCCCAGACGCTGCATCAACTCGTGGAATGCACGCCCCACCTGGTCCGGGCCCCAGGCGGCGCCCTTCTGCGGCTTGGCCGAGAAGCCATAGCCGGGATACGACGGCAGCACGAGATGGAACGCGTCTTCCGCCTTGCCGCCGTGCGCGGTGGGATTGACGAGCGGATCGACCACCTTGAGCAGCTCGAACACCGAGCCGGGCCAGCCGTGCGTCATCAGCATCGGCAGGGCGTTAGGATCGCGCGAGCGCACGTGGATGAAGTGGATGTCGAGGCCGTCGATGCTGGTGACGAACTGCGGCAGGGCGTTGAGCTTCGCCTCGGCCTTGCGCCAGTCGTATTTCGCGCCCCAGTACCGGGCGAGCGGCCTCAGCTTCTCGAGCTGCACGCCCTGGGAGAAGTCGTCGACCGTTTCGCGCTCGGGGAACCGCG
>DASTDR010000524.1:0-4333 GCA_035710265.1 Gemmatimonadales bacterium
TCGTTGACGACCTTCTTGATCTGGGCGAGAAACGCGTCCGCGTTCTCGTCCGGCAGCATCCGCACGTCGAGCGTGACCTTGGCTTCCGACGGGATCACGTTGTTGCGATAGCCGCCTTGAATGATGTTGGGGGAAACGGAGGTCCGCAGCATCGAGGCGTGCCGCGGCTCGTTCTCGCGCAGCCAGGCATCCGCTGCGGCCACGGCTCTGGCGTCGCCGCTCAGGATGTCCCGGTAGCGCCTCGCTTGCTCTGGCGGTGAGATGGCTGCCAGCCGGGAGAAATAGGCGGCGGTTGTGTCGTTGAGATCGATCGGCGGCTGCCAGTCGGTGACCGCGGCCACGGCTTTCGACAGGTGGGCGATGGCGTTGGTCATCAGCGGCACAGATCCGTGGCCCGCGGGGCCTCGCGCGATCAGGTCGATGCCGTTGGGAATCTTCTCGACGGTCTGCACGGAGGCAAAGCGCACCGCGCCCTTCTCACGGGTGACGCCGCCGCCCTCCGCGTAGCAGTACTCGGCGTCGATGGCGCCGAAGTGTTGATTGATGACGTGCTCGATGCCGATTCGGGTCCCGCCTTCCTCGCCGGCTTCGGCCAGGAAGATCACGTCGCGGTCGAGCGGCAGGTTCTGGCGCTTGAGCAGCAGCATGACCATGAGCGCCGCCGTCAGGTTGTCCTTGTCGTCCACGGTGCCGCGGCCGTAGACGTAGCCGCCGTCGCGATCGGCGCTGAACGGCGGATGGGTCCACTTCTTCGGATCGACGTTCACCACGTCGGTGTGACCCATGATGAGCAGCGGCCGCTTGCGTCCGGAGCCCTTGAGCCGCGCCACGACGTTCGGGCGATGCGCTTCTACCGCGAAGACTTCGACGGGGATCCCTTCCCGTTCGAGAACACCTTTCACGTAGTCGGCGGCCGGCTTTTCGCCGCCTGGCGGATCGCTGGTATCCATACGTACCAGCGCCTGAAAATGACGCAGCGTTTCGGCGTCCACCGCCGCCCAATCGATCGCCGAGGACGACTGGCCCGCAGGCCTCGACACCGCGGCACAGACGATTAGCAGGGAAAGCCAGAATCGTGGCATGGAGGGATCGTAACAGGGATCAATCTGCTCGCCCTGCATCGCTATAATCAGCCGCCATGTGGCTGTTTCTATCGATGCTGCTGGCGGGTGACATCCACCAATTTCCCGGGGCGAAGCCCGTACCCCACGAACGGTTCATCCACGTCGTCAGCGATGCCGACTCGCCGGTGGAGCGCTCCTTCATCAAGAGTAAGGATGGCGTGTACGTCGCCGCTGCCGTGCGTAAGCCGAAGGGCAGCGGCCCGTTCCCGGTGCTCGTGCATTTCCATGGCGCGCCGGGCGGCCGCGGCATGGAGCAGCTCGTCGGCTGGGCCCGCGGCGACCACGGCAGCCCGGTGTTCGAGCGCTTCCTGCAGGAAGGCTACGTCATCGTCATCGCCGACTACCGGGCGGCGAGCTTCGCGACGCTCGCCGACGCGCCGCCTGCCGATGCCGTCACCTACGCCGACGATGCCGTCGCGGTGATCGACCACGTGCGGAAGCTGCCCTACGTCGATCCGCAGCGGATACAGGTCTACGGCGTCAGCCTGGGCGGCGACGTCACGATGCACCTGCTGGCGCGCACGTCCGTCCGGGCCGCGATCCTCGGCGCGGGCGCGCCGATCCGATTCCTCGGCATCAGGCAGAACCCGAACGCGCCGCCCGAAAACCGTATGACGGTGGACGAGGCGCGCGCCGCCGCGAACATCGAGAAGGTGACGACGCCGATCCTGATCCTGGTGGGCGGCGACGATTCACTGTTGCCCGTCAATCGCGCGCTCCACGATCGGCTGGAGAAGGCCGGCAAGCGCGTACGCATGGAGATCTACGAAGGGGGCTACCACGACTTCGTCATGGGGCCGCAGGGGCAGAACCGGCCGGATCTGAAAAGCGGCGAGCAACTGCTGGACATCACGCTGCAGGCGCTCGAGAGCGCTCTGACGTTCGTGAAGAACCCGGCGCCCTGAGCAAGGAATCGATCATGCGCGTGCTGAGGCTCACCGGAACAATCGCGATGCTGTCGTCGCTCGTCGTCTCTGCGCAGACCGGGCCGCACGAGGCGCGCGCGAAAGAGATCTTCAAGCAGCTCGTCGAGATCAACACGACGCAGTCGATTGGCAGTACGACCGGGGCCGCCGAAGCCATGGCCGCACGCCTCAAGGCAGCCGGCTTTGCGGACGCCGACGTGCGCGTACTCGGGCCGTCAGCCAGGAAAGGCAATCTCGTCGCGCGGTTTCGCGGCACCGGCGCGAAGCGGCCGATGATCCTGCTCGCCCATCTCGATGTGGTCGAGGCGAAACGCGAGGACTGGTCATTCGATCCGTTCGTGCTGACCGAGAAGGACGGCCACTTCTATGGCCGCGGCACGGCCGACGACAAGACCATGGCGGCCGTGTTCGTGGCCAACCTGCTGCGCTTGAAGGCGGAAGGTTTCGTGCCGTCGCGCGACATCATTCTGATGCTCACCGCCGACGAAGAAGGCGGACCCGAGAACGGCGTCAAGTGGCTCCTGGCCAACCATCGGCCGCTGATCGATGCCGAGTTCGCCATCAACGAAGGCGGCGGGGGCGTCATGCGCAAGGGCACATACGTGACCAACGAGGTGCAGGCGGCCGAGAAGGTCTATCAGGATCTGCGCCTCGAGATCCGCAACAGCGGCGGCCACAGCTCGCTGCCGGTGAAGGACAACGCCATCTATCGCCTGGCCGCCGGGCTGTCGCGCCTGGCGGCGTTCGAGTTCCCGCCGCAGTTGAACGACATCACGCGCGCCTACTTCACGCGGGCCGCGCCGGCGCAGCCCGACGCGCAGACCAGGGCCGACATGCTGGCCGTGGCGAAAGAGCCGATGGACCGCGCTGCCGCGGCGCGTCTCTCGGCGCAGTCGCCGTACTTCAACTCGATGCTGCGGACGACGTGCGTCGCCACGCAGCTCGACGGCGGCGACGCGCCGAACGCGCTGCCGCAGCTTGCCACCGCGAACGTCAATTGCCGGATCCTGCCTGGCGTTCCAGTCGCGGCCGTCATCACGGAGTTGACGAAGGTCCTCGCCGATCCGGCGATTCAGATCTCGCTCGTCGACGAGGCGACGCCGAGCCGGCCCGCGGTGCTTCGCGAAGACGTCATGACGGCAACCGAGAAGATCGTGAAGTCGATGTTTCCCGGTGTGCCCGTCGTTCCCGTGATGAGCACCGGCGCGACCGACGGTCTCTATCTGCGCAACGCCGGTATCCCGACGTTCGGGGTGGACGGCCTGTTCGACGACATCGACGACGTGCGCGCGCACGGCCGCGACGAGCGCGTGGGGGTCAAACAGTTCAACGAGGACCTGGAGTTCCAGTACCGCTTGATCGTGGCGCTGTCCAGATAGCCGCGGTCCGCGTCGAATCGCAAGGCCAGACGTCTTCGTCTGGAAGCGGGGGTTCAGATCCTACGCGGTCTTTCGGAGGGGCCGGACCTTCGGTCTGTGCCCTCGCGCCTTCCCGGCGTGCCACAGGTCCCACTTCGCTTGCAGCGTCAGCCAGATCTGCGCGTCCCAGCCTGTCAGCGCTTCGAGCAGGAGCGCGGTGTCGGCGCTGACTGCCCGACGGCCTTTGACGATAGCATTCAGCCGCTGAAAAGGAATGCTCATCCGCGTTGCGGCCTCGACCTGAGACACTCCAAGAGGTTCGAGAAACTCCTTCAGGAGCATCTCGCCAGGGTGGGTCGGGGGGCGATGGGTCGGCAGCATTGGAGTTCCTCAGTGATAGTCGGTGCACCGCACGTCGAACGCATCTGCGCCTTCGAACCGAAACACGATCCGGTATTGGTCGTTCACGCGCACGGCGTGGAAACCTCGAACATCGCCGCCGAGTGCGTGCAACCGATTCCCGGGTGGCACCCTCAGGTCATCCAGCCGCGTTACGGCATCGACTTGATCCAGTTTGCGACGCACGATTGGCCAGAGCTCCCGAGGGATGCGCCGAGCCGCCTTGCTGTTGACGCCGTTCCAGATGTCGCGCGTCGTGTCATCCCCCAGCGTCCGGATCACAGAATAGCACTATAGCACGCCTAGCGTGCTATAGGCCCGATGGACATTAGAGAGTCGCGCGGCTGCCGACGAACGCCCCCAGGTGCTTGCCGGTCAGCGTCGACCGTGCGGCCACGAGGTCGGCCGGGGTGCCTTCGAACACGATCCGCCCGCCGTCGTGCCCCGCGCCGGGCCCGAGGTCGATGATCCAGTCGGCGTGCGCCATCACCGCCGGGTGGTGCTCGATCACGATGACCGACTTGCC
>DASTDR010000525.1:0-4417 GCA_035710265.1 Gemmatimonadales bacterium
AGCGAACCCTCTGTCACGACGTCCGCAGAAATGATGTGGCTCTTCGAGACAATTGGAATTCGATCTGGCGACTCGTTCGAGACAAGCGATGCTGTCAGGGTCAGCGACGAGATCCATCGAGAACTTGCGGCCACGGCCAGACGCGGCGGTGGCCGCGCGGCTTCCATCTTGTGACCCTGATGTGACTCGGTCGAACGGATTCACGCTCAACAGCCGGAAGGTGCTCCGCGACCTCGCGCCCGCGCAGCTCTACGCGCGCGCCTGCGTGCAGGGGTGGCACTGGCGCCTCCGGGACTCAATAGCCGCAGTCCCTCTGACACGAGCGCGCGATTTCACCGACACTATCGGTCGTGAAGATGTTCAGGAATCGACGCATGCCCGGAGTCGTCACGATTGCCGCCATCGCGATCGCAATCGGACTCCTTCCGCTGCCGTATGGCTACTACCTGCTGCTGCGGCTGTTCCTCTGCGTCTTGTGCATCTACTTCGTCTCGAGTGTTCCTGGTGTCCGCGACGGAGAGCGGTGGGTGCTCGTCGGGTTGGCGCTGCTCTACAACCCGATCGCGCCGGTGGAACTCGGCAGCAAACCGCTGTGGAGCGTCATCAACATTGGAACGGTCGCCTGGCTCTGGAGGCTCGATAGGCGCTCGGGATCGGTTCGTTAACCGCCAAGGGGGCAAATCGCCGCTGCGGTATTCTGTATCTTCCAATCCATCCAGGAGCTCTCGTGCGTGCAGCCGTCTTCCTCGCCGTTCTGATGATCGTCCCGGTGCAAGCCCAGGACAGCAAGCCTGCCGGGGACAAACCGGCCGGGCCGAAACCCGCCCGCGTGGAGATCACTCCCCGCACGCTTGAAGCGGTAGCCGGTCAGCAGCTCACCTTCTCGGCCGCCGGCTTCGACGAGGCCGGAAACCGGATGGACGCCCCGCCGTCGGCGTGGTTCGCGGCGCCCTTCGACCAGGCGTACGCGGACGACAAGGGAACGGTGACGTTTACCGACTCAGGGGAAGTACGCGTCGGGGCGATCGTGAATGGCCGTACGGGCTTCATCACCGTGCACGTCAGACCCCAGCCGGTGACACGCGTCACGATCGCGGCCCCGCCCGCTGCAGTGGCCATCGGCACCGGCTTCACGCTGCAGGCGCAGGCTGAAATGGCGAACGGCGATCCTCGCACGGACGTTCCCGTGCAGTGGGTGTCGATGCGCCCGGAGGTCGCCACGATCGACGAATCAGGCTTCGTGATTGGCCGGTCGCTCGGAACGGTGACCATTCAGGCCTCGGCGGGTAACGCGAAGGCGACGACGACGATCGAGGTGGTTCGCAATCCGATCCGGGAGCTGTCAATTGCGCCGAAATCCACCCGCGTCAGGGCAGGCGACGTCGTTCGTTTCGAGATGTCCGCAACGGGACAGCCGGACCGGAGGATCTCGGCGGTCGCCAGATGGGCCGTCAGCGGCGTCGGTGCAACAATCGATGCCGACGGCGGCTTCGTCGCCGAGAGGCCGGGCTCCTACGCGGTCACCGCCGTCATCGGCGACCGTTCGGCCGTCGCGTCGGTCACCGTCGTGCCTCGGGACGTTGCGCGAGAGCTCGAGGTCGTCGGGCGCACGCCACAGGAGGAATTCCAGACGGCCGAGCAGTGGATCGTCGGGAAATACGCCTACGTCAGCTCGATCATGGCTGGCCGCGTGTGGGTGTACGACATCAGCGATCCGTCGAAGCCGGTCAAGGTCGATTCGGTGTCGTTCGACGCACGCGTGATCAACGACATCAGCACCACGGCCGATGGGAAGATCGGTGTGCTCACGCGCGAAGGCGCCTCGAACCGCAAGAACGGCATCGTCTTCCTGGATCTCGCCGATCCGGCCCATCCCAAGGTGCTCTCGGAGTACACGGAGACGGTCACGGGGGGCGTCCACAGCGCCTATGTCAATGGTCACTACGTCTATCTCACCGACGATGCGACCGGTTCGCTGCGTGTGATCGACTTCGCAGATGCCACTGCACCGAAGGAGGTCGCGCGCTGGCAGACCGACAGCCCGCTGGCGCGATCGGTCACGAACGACAAAGGGGAGACGGTCGTCGGTGGCCGGATGCTGCACGACGTCCAGGTGGTGGACGGCCTGATCTACCTGGGGTACTGGAGAGACGGCCTGGTCATTCTGGATGTCGGCAACGGCATCAAAGGCGGAAGCCCCGAGCGCCCGCAGTTCGTCAGCCAGCTCCGATTCAACTACAGCGAGCTGTACGGGCCGGGCTGGCTTGCCGGCGCGCATTCGGTGTTCCGCTACAAGAATTACGTGTTCCTCGGGGACGAAGTCTTTCCCATGCAATTCGATCTCAGCGACAAGGCTCGAATTCCCACCAAGGGCGTCGTGCACGTCGTCGATGTCTCCGACATCCTGCATCCGCGCAAGGTCGCCGAGTACGACGTGCCGGAGCAGGGCGCCCACAACATGTGGGTCGACAACGACACGATGTACATCGGCTACTACAGCGGGGGTGCGCGCGTCGTGGACGTGTCGGGTGAGCTTCGCGGCAACCTGTACCGCCAGGGCCGCGAGGTGGCGCGGCTGTGGACCGGCGATCCGAAAGGGTTTCGGCCCAACATCCCGTTCGCCTGGGGCGCACAGCCGCACGAAGGGCTGATCTACTTCAACGACCTTCACACGGGAATCTGGGTCACGAAGCTCGTCGACCCTGCAGAGCGCGCGCGATAGCGGCGCCGTTTTCGATCGGTCAGTCCACCACGCGCACGACGTCGATGCCGCCTGCCTGCGGGCCGACATCGACGCTCGCCACGATCTTCAAGGACGCCAGATCGAGCACTTCGACCGTCCCGGGCTCGGCGGCGACACCTTCGACCGAGACGAAGGCGTATCGATCATCCGGCGAGACGACGACGCCGTGAACGACCTTGCGGCGGGTGCGCAGCCGGGCGAGCTCCGTTCCGCTCTTCTCATCGAACACCGACACGGATTGATCGCGTCGATTTGTGGCGACGATCCTTCCGTCGCGCGTGGCGGCGAGGTTGTACACGCCCGCAGCCGCCGGAATCCGCCGGAGCAGCGTCCACCCCGGGATGCCGATTTCCACGATCTCGCTCGAGCCGTTGCAGGCGACGAAGACCGACGCCGCCGTCTTCGACGGCTGCGCCCAGGTTGGCGAGCACGAGATATCGCCGGCGGCCGGCGCCTCGGTGCCGTGTCCGGAAGCGGTCGGCGCGCGGCCGGCATGCTGCACGTGCATGGGTGGGCCGATCATCCCTGCCTCGCGCCCTCTCGTGAGCACGAAATGCCTCGACACCTTCAGCGCTGCCGTGTCGATCTCCACGAGCTGCTCGTCCATCATGCAGACCGAGTAGTGCCGCGCCCCGTCGGCACTCAGCCTGGAGCCGTGCGGCATCGCGCACGTCTGGATGCGGGCGATTTCGGTCATGTCCGGAGTGACGACCGAGACAGTCGACGGGACCATATCGCCGTGCAGGTTGAAGTTGACGACGTACAGGAAGTCGCCGTCCGGCGACACATCGAGCGTGGCCGGAAACATGCCCAGATTCACGCGTCCGATCGGCTTGTCGTCCCTGGTCGAGTACTTCCAGAGCGAGCCGTTCGGTTGTCCGTGCGCGATTGAGACGTAGTAGTAGGCGTGGTCGGGCGAGACGGCAAGGCCGTGGGGTCCGTCGATATCGGTCGGCATCACGCCGGTCGGAATCTCGCGCTCGACACGGGCCCCCTCGGGACCGAAGCGAATCAGCGAGATCCGGTCAGCGGCCTCGGAGGCGACGTAGACGAAGTAGGTTCGCCGCTGTGCGGCACTCGAGCTCAGGAGGATGGCGAAGGCAGCGACGCCACACACGATGCCCCTTCGATTGCCCATCAGCCGGGATTGTACCGCGATAGGATGATCTCGCTGCGACCATGCGACGCTGGTTCACCTGTACTGTGCTCAGTGCTCTGCTGACACCAGTACTTGCTCACACTGTGTATCCGCTCCCTCAGCCGCGCCAGGCCGAGAGCGCGGATGGTGACTGGGAAGATCGCCTGCTGGCCGACGACTCGAAGGTCCGCGCAGCCGCCGAAGCCGCCCTCGTCGAAGGGGCCGGGCGATCGCTGCCTGTGCTGAGACGATTTCTCGACGCCGAGCGTGAAGACCTGCATGAGGTGACCTTTGAAATCATCCGGCGGATCGGTCCTCCTGCCATTCCGCTGCTCGTGGACCTGCTTCGCCACGAGTCGGATTCCATCCGCCGCAACACCGCGGATGCCTTGATCGACCTGGCGCCCCAGACGGAATCAATTCAACCGGCGTTGCGACAAGCGCTGACAGACGGCGATCCGATGGTCGCGGGCGATGCCGCGCGTGCCCTGGGCGCGTTGGGCACGAGGGCCAGCCCGTCAGTAGATGCCCTCGTC
>DASTDR010000526.1:0-2903 GCA_035710265.1 Gemmatimonadales bacterium
TGAGCGCAATGAGCGCCCCGAGCCAGAGACCCATGTGCGACGCGGCCCATGCCCAGCCAGGTGTCAACAGCCACCCGAAGACCACCAGCATGTGAGCCAACCATCTCGGCATGCGCTACCTCTTACGTGCGAGCACGATGAGCGCGAAGATGACCAACGTCACCACAAAGCCGACGCCTGCGCCGACCGGCAACGCCGTGACGCCACCCATCCCAAGGCCGAGTGCACCGCCCACACCGCCACCGACCGGCGCGATCCCGAGTGAGGTGATGGCCGTATTGCCACCACGTGCCGCACGGCCCGCCGTCACCACTCCGCCCAGCCACGCGAGCAGCGTTCCCAGCATCCACCAGATCGGCAGGTACCACCACGTGCTGCCGCCGCCGACGGCGTCCCACGTCCAGGGAAAGGCCTTGAATGGCCGGAGCAGGATGATGTCGATCGCCATGAACACGATCGTACCCCACAACCCGATCGCTGCTGCACTCGCGACCCCTTGCACGGTTCGGGAGTTGGCGAAGAACCCCGGGAGGAACGTGATCAGCACCGCCGCGGCGAGGACAACGATCGTTTCCAGGAGGCCCGTGAGAATTCCCGCGGGGAGGAGGCGGGCGACCAGCAGATAGACGATTACTGCGGCGCCGGTGATCCCTCCGACGATAGTGCCACTGAAGAGGATGTGCCGGAACTCGGAGCGCTCGGTCGTCGTCGTCGCGGAAGTCATCGTGCTCCTTACGACAGTTGTGACGGTTGGTGGAGGTCCTCGACAACTGTCAATCTAAGTCGCCGAAACTAGCTCGCAAACACAAACACCACCGTGAGATCGGTTACGGCCCACGCGGCCAATGCTTGATACATCCCCTGCTGGTGTTGCTTGGGTGTCCACCCCGCGTGTCCCGCAAGCCATGGCAGCAGCACCCCCAACCAAAGCGCGAGCGGGAGCAGCAGGGTGAGTCCCTTCCACCCGACGGCCAGGCGCACGCTGCCCCACGCGAACAGACCAAATGCGAGCAGCGTCGAGACGATCGCAACGATGAGGCTCGGGCGCATCCCCAGAATCAGCGCGAGGGTCCGATCGCCGCGGCGCCGATCTTCGTCGAACTGATACAACTGCGTGAGCGGGTAGAGACCGGCGAACAAGGGACAAAACGCGAGCAAGACGAGCGCGTGCCCGAGATCGAGCGGCCGCCCCGTCGCCGCCCAGGCGGCATACGGCGTCAGGGTCCCGAAACCCCACATGTTGATGACCCAATCCACACCGGCGACGGCCTTAAACCGGAATGGTGGCACGGAGTAGAGAACCGAGAGCACGAAGCAGATTGCATACGCGATCTGAAATCCGAGCGGGAGCCGCACCGCGAGTAGTTGCCCCAGGACGAGCAAGGCGACACTGAAGTGCAAGAGGTATCGCGGCAGCGCGGGCGGCGCGTTGAGATAGCCGATATCGCCTTCGTCCCGATCGAACACGCTGTTGATCGCGAGTGTCCCGCCGTTGAGGAACACGACCCAAATGACGAGCGCGAGGAGCGCATTGCCCAGCTGCTCCCCGTTCCCTGCTCCCTGCACGCCGACCGCGAGGATGTAGCCGAGGAGGGTATGGCCCGCCATGATCGGCCACTCGGCGGGACGCATGTGCAGGAGGTAGGAATTGAGATCGCCGGGCAGCATTCGATAACCCAGGCGGCGCCACGCGTTCAGTGTGCGCGCGGGGGTATCGCTCACCACTTGAGACCGAGGGCCGCCGCCGCGATCCGTAGGCCCACCAGCGTGAGATCGGCATGGACCGAGCCGATTTCCTTGCACAGCGGAGCGACGAGCGTCGCCAATCCGCCCGTCGCGACGACGAGCGGCTGACTTTTGGAAGGCCACTCGGCTTTGATTCGGCGCACGAGGCCATCGACGGCGTCGGCTGTCCCCCACAGCACACCGGTACGGATGCAGTCTTCAGTCCGGCGCCCGATGGCGCGGGTCGGCGGCGTGAGCTCGGTGGCGGGCAACTTGGCGGTCTTCCGCACCAGCTCATCGGATGCGGTCCGCAGGCCGGGCATGATGACACCGCCGATGAATCGTCCTGCGCCCCCGCCCCGGCCTCCGTCAACGGTGATGCAGTCGAACGTCGTCGCCGTTCCGAAATCCACGACGATGGTGTCCCGCTTGAACAGCTGCGCCGCCGCGAGCGTGTTGACAATGCGGTCCGCGCCGACGGTGAGCGGCTCCTCCACGTCAAGCGTGATCGGCAGCTGGGAGCGCCCGTCGATGCGCACGGGTTCTCGCGTCGTCGCGATTCCGATGCCCTCGCACAAACTTTCGGCAACCGCCGGGGCCACGGAAGCCACGACGGCCGCGCGCACTTCTTGTGTGGAATGCCCCGACTGCGTCAGCTGCGCGGTGAGTACCGAGGCCCATTCGTCGGGAGTGCGCTGCGCCGCCGAGTGCCAGCGCCAATGCGCGTCCAGGCGCTCTCCCACGAACAATCCAACGGTGGTCTCGGTGTTGCCGACGTCGAAGGCCAGGAGCATGGGGCGGCTAAGATAGCTCGACGTGGCCGTCGCGCACCATCGTCGTCCCGGCGCCCGTGTCCACGAGCAGCGCACCGTCCGGCCGGATCCCGGCCGCGCGGCCCGCGAGCGGCGCGCGAATCTGACGACCGCGCAGCCAGTCTCGGCGCGCGAAGGCGGCACATTCGAATTCGGACAGCCGGGCGTCGTGGGTCGTGAGTCGTAGCAATGCCGGGACGAGCAGATCCAGCACGTCGAGGCGCCGAACTCCCGGACGGAGCTCGCTCAGCGCCACGGCATGCTCCACAAGCTCGGCTGGAATCTCGTTGGCCACGTTGATCCCGATCCCCGCGCCCAGCCACTGGAGCGTGTCGCCCTGCCAGCGGCTCTCACACAAGATGCCCG
>DASTDR010000527.1:0-3570 GCA_035710265.1 Gemmatimonadales bacterium
CCGGGCATCATCCGGCATCCAAGGGAAATGGGGGCGGGCGGGCGGCGAATCAACCGCCGCCTACTTAGGGCAAAAGTCACAAGACAAAAGGCAAAAGGGAAAACCTCTTCGGCAACGTCTTACTGTCTTGTGCCTTGTGCCTTATGCCTTGTTTGCGGGCGCATGCGCAACCGCCCCGCCGCCGCCCTCTTCGCCCGCCGCAAGCTGGCGCTCGCCGACGATGTAGGTATAGGCGACGGGAATGACGAAGAGCGTGAACAGCGTGCCGATCGACATGCCGCCGACGACCACCCAGCCGATGGCCGAGCGCGACTCGGAGCCCGCCCCCGCCGACACGGCGAGCGGCACGGCGCCGAGCGCGGTCGCGGCCGTCGTCATCAGGATCGGGCGCAGCCGCAGGCAGGAGGCCTCGATCAGCGCGTCGACCTTCTCCCTGCCGCGATCGCGCAGCTGGTTGGTGAACTCGACGATAAGGATGCCGTTCTTGGTGATAAGGCCGATCAGCATGACCAGCCCGATCTGGCTGTAGACGTTCAGCGTGACGCCTGCGAGCTTCATCGCCAGCAACGCCCCGGTTATGGCGAGCGGGACAGTGAGCATGATGACGAGCGGCCCGCGGAAGCTCTCGAACTGGGCCGAGAGCACGAGGTAGATGAAGGCGAGCGCGAGGAAGAACACGAAATAGAGCTGCTGCCCCGACTCGCGGAATTCGCGCGACTGCCCGTCCAGCGTGGTCTGGTATTCGGCGGTCAGCACTTCTTTCGCCGTCTGCTCCATGAACCCGAGCGCCTCCGACAACGTGTAGCCCGGCGTCACGTTGGCGGAAATGATCGCCGCCCGCAGCCGGTTGAAATGGTTCAACTCCTTGGGCGCGACGGTCTCGGTCACCGTGACGAGATTCGCGAGCTGGGCGATCTGGCCGTTCGCGCCGCGCACGTAGATCGAGGTGAGATCGGCGGGCTGGCGGCGGTCCTTGTCCTCGAGCTTGACGATCACGTCGTACTGCTTGCCCTCGCGCTTGAAGCGCGTCACCTGGCGCCCGCCCAGCAGCGTTTCAAGGGTGCGCCCGATCGCCTCCACCTGCACACCCACGGCCGCCGCCTTCTCGCGGTTAATGTCCACCGACAGCTGGGGCTTGTTGAGCTTGAGATCGGAATCCACGTTGGTCAGCCCCGGGAATGCCCGCGCCCTGGCCACGATCTCGTTCACCCGGTGGTCGATCTCGTCGTACGAATTTCCCTGCACCACGAACTGCACCGCCGGGTTGCGGAAGCTCTGACCGAGGGACGGCGGATTGATCGGAAACGCCAGCACCCCGGGCATGCGGGCAGCCATCCTGGGCCCCACCTCGGCGGTGATTTGCTGGGTGCTGCGCGCGCGCTCGCTCCAGTCCTTCAGCGCCAGAAAGGAAATGCCGAAATTGACCGGGTTCGGCCGGTCGAGGCCGGGCGCGACCACGACGAAGTAGGTGTTGATCTCCGGCACTTCGCGGTAGATCTCCTCCCAGATGCGCGCGTAGCCGTCCGTGTATTCCTTGGTCGCGCCTTCCGGGGCGCTCATGATTCCGAGGAAAAACCCGCGGTCCTCCAGCGGCGAGAGCTCGGACTTGATCGTGGCGAACAGGGTGACGCCGATCACGGACACCGCGGCGAAAACTCCCACCACGGCCAGTCGGCGGTTCAGGCACGCCGTCAGCAGCCTGCGGTAGCCGGACGAAAGGCCGCTGAAAAAACGCTCGAGCGCGTTGTAAACCCGGCCATGCGAGGCCTGGCGGTGCAACAGCTTCGAGCACATCATCGGCGTCAGCGTGAGCGCGACGAAGCCCGAAACCACCACGGCGGCGGCAACGGTCAGCGCGAATTCCATGAACAGCCGCCCGGTGTTGCCGGTGGAGAACGCGAGCGGCGCGAACACCGCGGCGAGCGTAACCGTCATGGCGACCACCGCGAAGGCGATCTCGCGGCTGCCGGTGAGGGCGGCCTTCAACGGAGCCATGCCCTCCTCGATGTGGCGATGGATGTTTTCCAGCACCACGATCGCATCATCCACCACCAGCCCGATCGCCAGCACGATGCCGAGGAGCGTCAACACGTTGATGGTGAAGCCCATGATCCAGATCAGGAAGCAGGCGCCGATCAGCGACACCGGGATGGTGACGAAGGGAATCAGCGTCGCGCGCAGCGAGCGCAGGAAGAAGAAGATCACCAGCACGACCAGCAGCAGGGCCTCCAGCATCACCTCGTAGACGGCTTCGATCGATCTTTCGATGAAGATCGAGGTGTCGAAGGCGATGCCGAGATCCATGCCCGGGGGCAGTGCCGCCCGCACCTTCGGCAGCTCCGCCTTGACCGCCCGCGCGACCGACAGCGTGTTGGCGGTGGACTGCTTGACGATGCCCATGCCCACGGCCGGGTTGCCGTTGACGCGCAGGATGTTGCGCTCGTCGGCCGGGCCGAGTTCGGCACGGCCGACGTCGGCGAGCCGCACCGGGTAGCCGTTCACCTCGCGCACGATCAGCCGGTTGAACTGCCCGGGCGTGCGCATGTCCGTCTCCGACAGCACCGTGAACTCGCGGTCGCGGCTCTCGATGCGTCCCGACGGCACCTCGATGTTCTGCCGGCGCAAGGCGTCCTCGACATCCTGCGGCGTCAGGGCGTAAGCCGCCAGCCGCTCGCGGTCGAGCCAGATGCGCATGGCGTAGCGGCGCTCGCCGCCGATGATGACCGACGCCACGCCCGACAGGGTCTTCAGTCGGTCGACGACGTAGCGGTCGGCGTAATCCGATATCTCGAGCGAGCTGTGGCGGTCCGAAAAGAGCCGCAGCCAGATGATGGCCTGCGCGTCGGCCTCCACCTTGGCGATGATCGGCTCGTCCACCTCGTCCGGCAGCTGCCCGCGCACGCGCGAGACGCGGTCGCGCACGTCGTTCGCGGCGGCGTCGGTGCCGCGCTCCGGCACGAACTCGATGGTGATCTGCGAGACCTCCTCGCGGCTCACCGACTTGATGCTCTTCACCCCCTCGATGCCGGAGATGCTGTCCTCGAGCGGCTGGGTGACCTGGGACTCGATCACCTGCGGGCTCGCGCCCTTGTACACGGTGCGCACCGACACCACCGGCGTGTCGATTTTCGGGTACTCCCGCACCGTCAGGCGCAGGAACGAGATCACGCCGACGAGAACGATGAGAAGACTCATCACCGTCGCGAGGACGGGGCGCTTGATCGAAAGCTCAGGCAAAAACATTTAATTAGCCGCAATGACGCAGAGGCGCAAAGAACTCAAATAATCCGCAGGAACTTCCAATCGAAAAACGATATTCCACGTACTTGGCGTCATGGTGCCTTTGCGGCCAATTCAGAATTACTTGACGGCCTTGGCGTCTTGGCGGCTAATTTCCGGTTTGGGTTTGTCCGTCAGCACCGTCACCGGCGTGCCGTCGCGCAGGCGCAGCTGGCCGTCCACGACGATCGTGTCGCCGGCATTGAGCCCGCTGCGGACCTCGACCTCGCCCGGGCGGCGCAATCCCAATTCGACCTTCGTCAGCACCGCCTTGCCGTCGGCAAGGCGGTA
>DASTDR010000528.1:0-3578 GCA_035710265.1 Gemmatimonadales bacterium
TCGCGCCGACAAGGGTCGCGATGTAGTGCTTGGACTTGTTCATTTCGGGTCTCCTGACATTGCTACTTTTTCTCGGCGCTCCAGTATGGAGCGGGGGCACAAGAACCCAGATTGACGTAACCGGAGGCGAAGTTCGGGGAAACGATACTGCCCTCGATGAGCCCGCCGTTGCCGAAGACAGATCGGAATTGGCCGTTGGCCACGACCGGCGGCGGGTCCAGCGTCAGGCTCGAGGCGCCGCACGAGAGGCTGACGACAATGTTGTCCCGAATGGTCAACACGAACGGCGCAGCAACCTCTCCGTCCCAGTCCTGGGCGATCCCTTGCCAGACTCCGTTGAAATCAAATGTGGCGGGCGAGGCGTACGTGAACTTACGGCTCGCCTGGCCGCCGTCCGGGTTGGTGACGATCAGATCGACCGTTCCAGCCGCATGCGCATCCGTGAATATCTTGGCCAGTGTGTGATCCCCAGAATATTGGTTCTGATGTTTTCTTCCACCGACCATCACGGTCAGGCCGTTCTGAAATCCTGCACCTCTGATGGTCATCGGTGTTCTGCCGCCGGTTGATCCGATGTTCGGGAGCAACTCACTGATGACCGGCGGGACGACGAAGGCGTACGTATACCCTCCGGGCACACCGGTTTGCGCTTCAGGGCGCTGGCTTACGGCCACGTCCACTTTCCCCTCGGCGTGAGCAGGCATGGCGAGAGAGATGGTTGTCTCGTCGACGACCGTCGCCTCGACGCGGCTGCCGTCAACGGTGACGGTCGCGTGGGACCGAAATCCTGTCCCTGAAATCCATGCGGTGGTGGCTCCAGCGGTCGACCCCTGGGTCGGAAAGATCGACAGTACCGAAAACGACCCCGATGGCGATGGCCCTCCCGGTAGCCAGCCGCAACCAGGTGTGATGACGACAGAGACGCCAAGACTGGCGACGACGACGCGTGCGAGAGAACTGCTGCGCATACGCATGCTCCCCAAGCCGCCTACTTCTGCGGATGCTTCGTACGCGTGCTCATATAAATGTCTGCTGATCCAAGAGCACCTGGGCGGGTCGAGGCGAAGAACAGTGTTTCCCGGTCAGAAGAGATATACGCCTGGACATCAACCAGTTCACTGTTGAGAGGCGAGCCCAGGTTGATCGGTTCTGACCAGGCGTCGAACACGGTCTCCCTCGTCGCCACCCACAGGTCCTGGCTATTGGCAATAGAGCCTGGGCGGTTTGAATTGAAGAACATTTCCAAGCCGTCATGACGAATCGAGGGACGTGAGTTTGCTAGGCTCACGAGGACCCGGACTGCCGGTCCGAACGAGCCATCAGCCGCTTGCTCGCTGACGTAGATTCCGGCACCGCCAGGCCGATTCATGCCGCTCGAGAAGTAGAGTTGCGGTACGCCGACCTCATCATTTTCGAAGTAGCTGGGGCCCTCATCAATCGCCACAGAGTTAACCCCCGATCCCAGATTCTCCGGCGCTTGCCAACCGAAGTCGTCGTGGATGTGTTCGCGCCGCGAGACCCAGATGTCGACACCGCCAAGACCTCCGGTCCGATTCGACGCAAAGAACATCAGGTGGCCATCGCGCGAGAACGCCGGGACCATCTCGTTATCGATCGTATTGATGATCGGTCCGAGATTCACCGCCGGGCCCCACTCAGCGTCGCGGGTCTCGCGCTGCGAGACATAGATGTCTTCTCCGCCGATACTGTCCAGCCGGTTCGAGGCAAAGTAGAGGCTGAGCTCATCTTTGGAGATCGCCGGTCCCCGGTCCAGGAAGGTCGAGTTCACGTTCGGGCCGAGGTTGATCGGTTCTGACCAGTCGGAATACTTCTGAGCCCCCGACGGTGCGGTGAACGCGGAGACGATTACGATCGCGACGACAAGAGTCGCCAAGTAGTGCCTGGATCGGTTCATTTCGCGGCCTCCTCGCATATAAGAGCGTCCGGCTGGCAAGAATCCTTCGCCAGCTCCAGTCCTCCATTCCTCATGACAGAATCGTCAAGCGCCGAAGGATTTCGCGGCACCCGGCACTCAAGATGGGGGAGGGTAGCGTGAAGCTCGTGCCAGTTGCCGCCGCTGCGATGGTCGGGATCCTGTTGGCCGGGCCCGCAGCGGCACAAACGCGCCGCTATGTGGGCAGGCCGGTCGCCGACGTCCTGATAGCACTCCAATCGCCCGAACTGAGCTTCATCTTCACCGACGATAGCGTGCCGCAGGCGCTGCTGGTGAAATCCGAACCCAAGGGCCGCGACAATCGCGAAGTTGCCCGGCAGATCCTCGCCGAGCATTGCCTGGAGCTCAAACGCGGTTCGGGCCGGCAACTGGTCGTCGTCCAGGGCAAGTGTCCGGCGGCGAAGAAACCGGTCAAAGGCGCGCCGGAATCGATCCATGTGGAGGGCGACTCCGACCCGCTCCGGGTCAAATACCCGACCGTCCTCGTCTCCGGCCAGGCCGGCCAAGCCGGCCAGCTCATCAATCCTGCAACGCGCGAGGGCACGTACACCCTCCCACCCTCGACGGTCCTTGAAATGGCCGGCGCCCTCGACAACGTCTCTCACGCGCTCGGGAAGCTGCCGTCCGTCACCGCCGTCCCTGGCCAGGACAGCAAGCTGGCCGTTCGCGGCGCCGGCCCGGAACACAACATGGTCGTCGTCGACGGCGTGCAGATTCACAACCCGTATCGTCTCGGCACGTTCACTTCCAGCTTTCTGAATCCGGCGACGGCCGCGGGCGTGAGACTCGATCCGTCGGGGCTCGACGCGCGGTACGGCGGCCGGTTGTCGTCGGTCACCAACATCGATCTGCGCGACGGCGTGAACGATCGCGCGCTCGCGGTGTCCGGATCGCTCGGGATGATGGCCGGCGATCTCCTGCTCGAGGGCCGGCTCCCTGGGAACGACGGCGCATCGTGGTGGGCGGCGGCGCGCGGCACCTCCCACCGGCCGCTGTTCAACCGGTTCTCCGACGACCAGGTGCCGGGCTTCGCTGATGTGCAGGTCAAGACGACGCTGCTGCCGACCGAGCACACGCGCCTGACGTTCTACGGTCTCGTCGGCCGCGAGATGTCGGACGAGCGCGATCAGGTCATTCCCGCCTATCTGATCGGCATCGGGCCTCCCACTGGCGTGCTCATCGAAGGCGAGAAGTACACGGGAATCAACCGGCTGGCCGTGATGAATCTCTCGTGGACGGCGGGACCGAAGCTCGCCGCCACCACGACGGCGTCGACGTACACGCACGAGGCGCGCGAACGTGACGACTCGTCGGTGGACCCCGGGTTGCCGCCGTACCAGCGCGACCTCCTCGTGCGCGATCATTCGCTGCGCCAGCGCGTCCAGTTCAGGCCCGGCGGCGATCAACTGCTCGATACTGGTGTCGAGGTCCATTGGCTGAAGAGCCAATGGCGGATGGACGGAAGGACACCGTGGGTTAACTCGTGGGAGAGCGGCCCGAGACCGCGAGGCCTCGGCCCGACTACCGAAGGTGAACTGGTGGAGTACACGGACGGGCCTATCGATACCCGTCTTTTGCGGACGCAGATCGGCTGGTGGACGCAGTATCGGCTGCCGCTCGGATC
>DASTDR010000529.1:0-4146 GCA_035710265.1 Gemmatimonadales bacterium
GGTCACCGCCTCAAGGACCTGGTCCTTGCCGGACGCACGCCGGCTGAACGAGGCGATCTCCTTCCCGGTCAGCGGCTGCGTCGCGCGGGCCGTGACTTCGTATCCGGTGCCGCGGCTGGCGATCGAGGCCGCGAGGACGACTCCAAGTCCCTGATTGACGGCAAGCTGACGCGCGGCATTCTCGTCGAACTTCTCGGGTGGCTGCACGCCAAACGTGGGTCGGATTCTGGTCCGGTCGAAGGCAGTGATGAAGCTCGCATCCTCCAACGCGCGTTTCAGCGCCTGTCCAAGCGTGTTGTCGAATGCCGGATCGCCAGTGGTGTTTTGAAAGTCCGCAATCACTACCAACACCGGATCGCGAGTCGGAGGCGGGATGAACTGACGTTGGTACCACCAGACTCCGACTGACAGCCCCACGAGGACGATGGCAGCGGCAATCGCGTACGGGAGGCGGACGACACGCTTCTTGGGTTTCAGCTTGCCAGTGTCGTCGAGCAGGTCGAGTTCGGCTTCCAGTTCCGCCGCAGTCTGATACCGGTCGGCGGCTTCCGGCGCCAGACAACGGCTCACCACGCGGTCGAGCGCCTCGGGTATTGCGTGATCGATGGTCCTGATCGACGGCGGCGCCACGTCGAGGCGTTGCTGCAGCTCGGCGAAGGCCGTCGGTGCGCCCATCTGCCGATCGAGGCCGACCAGCATGTCGCGCATGATGAGCCCGAACGCGTAGACATCTGCGCGATGATCGACCTCCTGCCCCCTGGCCTGCTCCGGCGCCATGTAGCGAATCGTCCCGACGACGGCGCCCACCATCGTCTCGCCGAACGTTCCCGGCGCGGTGTGATGGCTATGCGGGCTGATCTCCTCGGCAGGCACACCGATCGATCGCGCGATGCCGAAGTCCATGAGCAGCGCGTTGCCCTCGGTGTCGACCATGATGTTGGCCGGCTTGAGGTCGCGGTGAACGATCCCCTTCTCGTGCGCCGCGACGAGGCCCGAAAGCGCCTGCCGCGCGATTGACAGGGCGCGCGGAATGGGCAGCGCGCCCTCGGCTTTCAGGATGGTCCCGAGATCGTCCCCCTGGATGTACGGCATCGTGATGTACTTGATGCCGTCGATTTCACCCAGATCGTGGATGCGTACCACGTTCTTGTGCGTGACCTGGCGCGCGAGCAGCAGCTCGCGCTTGAAGCGGCGCTCGAGTTCGCGCGCGGAGGACGGATCGGCGGCAACCTCGGGCCGAATGACCTTGAGCGCCACCTGGACGCCGAGTTCGGCGTCCCACGCTTCGTACACGGCGCCCATGCCTCCGACGCCCAGCACGCGCGTGATGCGGTATCTCGGTCCAAACCGCTCGCCAACGTTCAGCGGACCGGTTGGTTCGTCGGATGCGCTCGGTGGCTCGTCCGCGAGACGCGTGCGACCGTCGTCATCGGCGCCTGCACTTGCCTGTGGTGCGCCAGGCTGAGCGACCACCGTCGCGTTCGCATCCGCATCGGGTAAGGGTGATCGACCGGGCGCGGTTTCTTTGGGTGGCTGTGGTCGCGGCACGTGGCGGATGCCGCCGGCCGATGGAGGCAGGCCGGTAGTGTCGCCGCCATCAGACAGATCGGGCGTGGACGGTTTCATCGGCTGCCCGGGCGGCACGAACACCGTCGCGGCGTCGTCGCCGGGCACGGGCGTCAGCACGCCTGCGAGCACGGAGGAAGGCAGGTCCGTACTACACGCTGGGCAGCGGGCCGCTCCCTCAACTACATTGCCGCCGCAGTTCGGACATGTCCGCAACAGGTCCCGCCCCCCCGGGCTCAAGGCTCGATCCTGGCTGAGGTTCGATTATGTAGCCGCCCGCCGGAATCTCAAAGTAAAGAAAGCCTATAGCTGATCTAACGTTCCCGGCCGACGTTTTGAACGTACGACACGGGTCCGGCTGCCGCCTTCGCGCCGCGCGCTTCGGCGCCCAAGGAAGCCGGACACTGCGGTACATGGGCTTGAGCGATAATCCGGGCATGTTGGACATCCGCAAGGGCGTCCGGTCGGCGTATTCCGACGTGTTCACCCCGGTGCCCGTGGACGCCCTCGAAGCTCTGTCTCCCCTCGACGACGACCGCCAGGCTGTGATGGCTGGCCGGATCGCGCGTCGGACGGCACGGGCCCGGGAACGGCAGCGACATTCCCACGACCTGCAGCGTCAATGGATCCAGGGAACCGGCCCCGCCCCACGTGTGTCAGCCGACCTCGGCCGCCGGCAGCGCGCGAAACGGGCCCGACAACGGATACGCGTTTGGTGTGCGGCAGACGATGCCACCACCCGTGACCCGAGAAGGACCTATGACCCGCCGGACGAATTCCAGGTTCACCGCATCTCCAGCCGTCGGGACCTCTGTCCACTTGCTTTCAAACAGCTCCACCCGCCCTGCGGTCTCGGCCACGAAGTCCACTTCTCGCGTGCGATCGCGCCAAAAGAAGAGGCTGCGAAGACGGGCAGCTCGGGACTCCCGTCGGCGGAGCTGCCCGAACACGAAGGTCTCCCACACTGCCCCTGCTGCAGGCGACTCCTGAAGCGCATCTTCGGATCGGATGTTGAGCAAGGCGCACAGTAGACCCGTGTCCGCCAGATAGACCTTTGGACTCTTGACGATGGACTTGGTGCGGTTCGAGAACCACGGTTCGAGCAGGGTCACTTGTCCGGACGCCTCGAGAATTGACAGCCACTGATTCGCCGTGGAGGGCGCGATGCCGACATCACGCGCCAGATCTGCCTTGTTGAGCAGATTGGCGGAACGCCAGGCACACGCGCGAAGAAAGCGCTCGAAGTCGCGCAGGCTTCCGACGTTGGCGAGCGAGCGGACGTCGCGTTCCAGGTACGTGGCCACATACGAGTTGTAGAAGGCAGCGGCGTCGATTTCCGGGTTGGCATAGAGCTCCGGGAAGCCGCCTCGCACGACGGTGGTCTCAACGCGAGTCCGGCGTCGAGCGCCGAGGATCTCCGAGAGCGAGAGCGTCTCCAGTTCAAGCACGTCGGCTCGGCCGGCCAGCGATTCCGACACACCCTTCATCAGGGTGAACTTCTGAGAGCCAGTGAGCAGGAACTGTCCGTTTCGGCCGCGTGCGGCGTCCACCGCCACCTTCAGGTGACGGAACAGGGCCGGAGCGTACTGCACCTCATCCAGGATCACCGGTGGCGGGTGACGGCCCAGGAAGGCGGCGGGCTCCTTTTCGGCCTGTTCAGCCTCTGTGGGAAGGTCAAGGGACACGAACCCGTGGTCGGGAAACAACCGCCGCAGTGTCGACGTCTTCCCAGTCTGACGGGCTCCGGTGAGAACCACGACCGGGCGAGTGCGCGCAGAGTGGTGCAGGCGCGATTCGACGTCCCGTTGAATCCACACGAACTAAATATACGATTCAATCGAATATATCTCAACATGCCTGAAAGCTTGGAGCCGAAAGCCCAACGCCCGGAGCCGG
Source organism: Gemmatimonadales bacterium (assembly GCA_035710265.1). Lineage (GTDB taxonomy): Bacteria > Gemmatimonadota > Gemmatimonadetes > Gemmatimonadales > GWC2-71-9 > 20CM-2-65-7. Next base: position 3,463 of record DASTDR010000529.1, read on the forward strand.
AGGGCCGTTAGGAGTGGCGGGTCTTCAGTCCGGACTGAGCGATAATCCGGGGCATGTTGGACATCCGCAAGGGCCTCCGGTCGGCGTATTCCGACGTGTTCACGCCGGCGGCCGTGGACGCCCTCGAAGCCCTTTCTCCCCTCGACGACGACCGCCAGGCCGTGATGGCGGGCCGGATCGCGCGTCGGACGGCACGGGCTCGGGAGCGGCGGCGCATCGAGTTCCTCGACCCGGCGGCAACCATCGCGCGCACGCGGATCCGCGTACAAGACGCACGCGACGGACGCTTCGTGGGCAGCGATACCCCCCACGACCTGCAGCGTCAATGGATCCAGGGAACCGGTCCGGGCGCCAAGCCGGGGGTATCTATCGACAAGAGCATCCGCAACATCGCGTACGCGCTCCTGTCCGGCGCCGATGGCTGGATGTTCGACGGTGAGGATGCGCTGGGGCAACTGTCAACGATGTCCCTGGACAACCAGCGGAACCTCAAATTGGCGATACATCGAGATCAGGCCTTCATGCGCGCGGCCGAGCAGGTGGCGGGGGAGATGAACCAGTGGGCGAAGGACTTCTTCGGCCGGCCGATCATCTCCGACTGGCGTACGCAGCTCGACTTCACGACGAAGATCTTCAGGGCACGCGGCCTTCACCTGGACGACCGCCACGTCCGGCGCGCGGACG
>DASTDR010000530.1:0-2236 GCA_035710265.1 Gemmatimonadales bacterium
GATGGGGCTCGAATACCCCGACTGCGGGATCCGGTGCGCGACCGATATCGAAGATCTGATCAAGACGACCACGACGGGGCGCATTGCGGCGTATATGGCCGAGCCGATTCAGGGCGCGGGCGGGTTCATCACGCCGCCCAAGGAATACTTCGAGATCGCGGTCGGCATCATTCGCAAGTACGGCGGTGTGTTCGTGTGCGACGAGGTCCAGACCGGGTGGGGCCGCACCGGCGACAAGTGGTGCGGGATCGAGCACTGGAACGTCGAACCCGAGATCATGACGTTCGCCAAATCGGCGGCGAACGGTTTCCCGGTCGGGATCACGATCGCGACTGAAGAGGTCGCCAACGCCTTCACGGGGCTCTCGCTCTCGACCTTTGGCGGCAATCCCGTCTCGATGGCGGCGGTCGACGTAACCATGGACGTGATGCAGCGCGAGAACACGCCCAAACGCTCGGCCGAGCGGGGCAAGCAGCTGCGCGACGCGCTCGAGGAGTTCAAGAAGCGTTTCGCGTTTATCGGCGACGTTCGGGGCATGGGGCTCATGCAGGGCATGGAGTTGGTCGAGGATCGCAAGACCAAGGAGCCCTCACCCAAGAAGACCGCCGCGCTGCTCGAGGCTGCCAAGAAACAGGGCCTCCTGATCGGCAAGGGCGGCTTGTACGGGAACGTGTTGCGGATCGCGCCGTCCATGTTGATCAGCAAGAGCGACATCGACGACGGCTGCAAGCGGTTGGAGCGCGCGCTCGCCGAGGTCAAATGACGCTGCCCGCGCGGACGCAGCTCGCGAACGAGGACCTGCTGCCCGTCGCCTCGGAGCAGCGCACGTGGAACTGGTGGCACATCGCGTCGCTGTGGATCGGGATGGCGATCTGCATCCCGACCTACACGCTCGCGTCGGGGCTGATGGCGTCCGGTTGGACCTGGCAGGCAGCCGTCGGCGCAGTCGTCCTCGGGAACGTCGTCGTGCTCGTGCCGATCGCGCTCAATTCGCACGCGGGCACCCGCTACGGGATTCCCTTCCCCGTGCTCGCGCGCGCGTCGTTCGGCGTCCTCGGCGCCAACGTCCCCGCGCTGCTGCGGGGTCTTGTCGCGTGCGGCTGGTTCGGGATTCAAACGTGGATCGGTGGCTGGGCGATCTACAAGCTGATCGAGGTGCTCTGGCCCGGCATCGCGACGCTGCCGCAGATCCTGCCGGCGTTCGTCGGGCTGAACACCGGCGAGTTCCTTTGTTTCATGATCTTCTGGGCGATGAACGTGTGGATCGTGCTGCGCGGCATGGACTCGATCAAGTTTCTCGAGACCTGGGGTTCCCCGTTCCTGCTCGCCGTCGGCGCGGCGCTCTTTATGTGGGCGTGGGCCCGCGCGGGAAGTCTCTCGGCTATGCTCCAGAATCCGGCCGTCGGGCCGTCCGGCCGTCCGGCCGTCGGTAATGTTTTTGGCGCCGGCCTCACCTCCGCGGTCGCATTCTGGGGCACGATGGCGCTGTCGATTCCCGATTTCTCCCGGTACGCAAGATCGCAAAAGGACCAGGTCGTCGGGCAGGCGGTCGGACTTCCCGCGACGATGGCGCTCTTTGCCTTCATCGGCGCGGCCGTCACGAATGCCACCGTGGTAATCTTCGGGACGCGCATCGCCGATCCGGTCGCGCTGCTCGCGCGCATCGGCGGACCGCTCATGATCATGCTGTCGATGGCCGGACTGATTATCGCGACGCTCACCACGAACATCGCGGCCAACATCGTGGCGCCGGCGAACGCGTTCTCGAACCTGGCGCCGCACAGGATCACATTCAAACAGGGCGCCATGATCACGGCCGTGATCGGGATTCTGATGCTGCCGTGGCGGCTCTACAACGACGCGGCGGCGTACATCTTCACCTGGCTGATCGGCTACGGCGCGCTGCTCGGCCCGGTCGCCGGGATCATGATTGCCGACTACTTCTTTGTGCGCCGCGGCGAGCTGATGCTCAACGATCTGTACAAGCGCCACGGCGCGTACGAATACGCTCGCGGCGTCAACTGGATCGCCCTCGGGGCGCTGGCGATCGGCGTAGCGCCGAGTCTTCCGGGCTTTGTCTCCGCGCTCCGGGGCGTCCCGGAAACCGGCGTGTTCGGGACGATCTACAACTGGGCGTGGTTCGTCGGCTTCATCATGTCCGCTCTCATTTACGTGATTGGGATGCGCGTCAGGAGAGGGAGTGGGGAGTGGGGAGTGGTTCGTCCCGGTGGCTGAG
>DASTDR010000531.1:0-2881 GCA_035710265.1 Gemmatimonadales bacterium
GAAGTGTCGAAGGCGCCGATCAGCGAGGCATGCTACCGCTGCTCCAGCGCGCTGAACGGGCGGCACATGCTGTTTGCGTGGATGAGCCTTTTCTCCGTCGGCCTGACGGACGCCTACATCCGGCTCTGCGCGATGGGCGTCATCCGCGACGTCAGGATTTGGTGATGATGACCGGCCTCATTATCCGTGCGCTGACGCGCCGGCTCGGCCAATACGCGCGTCCTGAAGGACGCTCCGCTTGCGCTCGCCCTTTAGGGCGCGTGCCCGGGCCGCGCCGGCCCTCTAGGGCACGGGAACACGTTCTCGGATCAATGGTCAATGTCTGACATTCGCTCCCACGACTACGACGTCGTGGTGATCGGCGCGGGCGGCGCCGGGCTCCGCGCCGCCATCGAAGCGAGCGCCCAGAAGGCCAAAGTCGCGCTCGTGTGCAAATCGCTGCTCGGCAAGGCCCACACGGTCATGGCCGAGGGCGGCGCGGCGGCGGCGCTGGGCAACGTGTTCCCGGAAGACAACTGGCGCGTGCATTTCCGCGACACGATGCGCGGCGGCAAGATGCACAACAACTGGCGCATGGCGCAGATCCACGCCCAGGAAGCGCCCGACCGGATCCGCGAGCTCGAAGCGTGGGGTGCGCTGTTCGACCGCACGGTGGACGGCAAAATCAACCAGCGCCCGTTCGGCGGGCACACCTACAGCCGCCTGGCCCACGTGGGCGATCGCACGGGCCTCGAGATGATTCGGGTGCTCCAGGACAAGGGCGTCCACTCCGGCATCGACGTGCACATGGAGTGCACCATCACGCGGCTCTTCGTCATGGGCGGACGGATCGCCGGCGCGCTCGGCTACTTCCGCGAAACCGGACGATTCGTGCTGTTCAGGAGCGGCGCGATCGTGCTGGCCACGGGCGGCATCGGCAAAGCCTGGCAGATCACGAGCAACTCCTGGGAGTACACGGGTGACGGGCACGCGCTCGCCTACGAAGCGGGCGCCGAGCTGATCGACATGGAGTTCGTGCAGTTCCACCCGACGGGGATGGTCTGGCCGCCGAGCGTGCGCGGCATTCTGGTCACCGAAGGCGTGCGTGGCGAAGGCGGGGTGCTGAAGAACAACAAGGGCGAGCGGTTCATGTTCCGCTACATGCCCGACATGTTCAAGGGCGACTTCGCCGAGACCGAAGCGGAAGCCGATGCGTGGGTCAAAGGCGATCGCAAAAAGAACCGCCGGCCGCCGGAGCTGCTGACACGCGACGTGGTCGCGAAGGCGATCACGAAGGAGATCGCGGAAGGCCGGGGCACCGAGCACGGCGGGATCTACCTCGATATCGCATCGAAGCAGAGCCCCGACTACATCAAGAAAAAGCTTCCCAGCATGTATCACCAGTTCAAAGAGCTGGCGCGCGTCGATATCACGAAGGACGCGATGGAGATCGGCCCGACGACGCACTACGTGATGGGCGGCGTGAAAGTCGATGCCGAGACGCAGGAGTCGACGGTCCCGGGCCTCTACGCCGCGGGTGAAGTGGGTGGCGGGATGCACGGCGCCAATCGCCTGGGCGGCAATTCGCTGAGCGATTTGCTGGTGTTCGGGCGCCGCGCCGGACAGTACGCCGCCTCCAAACGTGGGGCGCCGCCTGCCATTCCAGACGCCGACGTCGAAAGCGCCATGCGCGAGGCGCTGGTGCCGTTCGAGCGTGACGGCGAAAACCCGTTCGCGGTGCAGTCGGCCCTGCAGGCAGTCATGCAGCGCAACGCGGGAATCATTCGGGACAAAGCGGGCCTCGAGACCGCGCTCGCCGAGCTCGAGAAGCTCAAAGCGCGCGCGCACACGGTCGGCGTGACCGGCAGCCGCGAATACAACCCGGGCTGGCATACCGCAATCGACTTGCGCTCGCTGCTGGTCGTCTCGGAAGCGACCGCGCGCGCGGCGCTCGAGCGCACCGAGAGCCGCGGTGGCCACACGCGCAGCGACTACCCCGATTCCGACGAGAAACAGGCGCGCGAGCAGATCGTGATCAGGAAGGACGGCAACCGCATGGCGGTGCGCCGCGAGAGCCAACCGCCGATCCCGGCCGAGCTGGCGACTCTCATTAAGGAAGGGACGTGACCGTGGCTGAGCAACGGAAGCGTCGGTTGTTCCGGGGCACGCGCGAGGGAGGCGAGCTGCAGGAATACCAGGTGGCCGCGGCCGAAGGGTCGGTGGTGCTCGACGCCGTGCACATCATTCAGGCCGAGCAGGCCCCCGACCTCGCCGTGCGCTGGAACTGCAAGGCCGGCAAGTGCGGCTCGTGCTCGGCGGAAATCAACGGCAAGCCGCGGTTGATGTGCATGACCCGGCTGTCGGACTACGCGCCGGACGAAACGATCACGGTGACGCCGATGCGAGCGTTCCCCGTCATCAAGGACCTCGTGACCGACGTGTCCTGGAACTACGAAGTGAACAAACGGATCCCGGCGTTCCAGCCGCGCCAGCCGGACGCGCCGGACGGCACCTGGCGGATGTATCAGTACGAGGTCGAGCGCCCGCAGGAGTTCCGCAAATGCATCGAGTGCTTCCTGTGCCAGGACGTGTGCCACGTCCTGCGCACGCACGAGAAGCACGAGGTATTCATGGGGCCCGCCATGCTGGTGCGCGCGGCCGTATACGAGATGCATCCGCTCGACGAAGCAGACCGGCGCGAGCATCTGCGCCAGCAGGGCGGGATCGGCTACTGCAACATCACCAAGTGCTGCACGGAAGTCTGTCCCGAATCGATTACGATCACCGACAACGCCATCATTCCGCTCAAAGAGCGCGTGGTCGATCGGTATTTCGACCCGCTTACGAAGCTTTTGCGCGTCTTTCGGTCATAGCCGGCGGCCGCCATCAGCCTGCAGTACCG